>JADLHR010000270.1 GCA_020848665.1 Anaerolineae bacterium | reverse complement strand
ATGCCGCACCAGCCAGGGCGCGGCGAAAAACCCGATCACGCTCAGCGCCAGCGTGACGAGCAGCACGCTGTTGATCACGCTGCTGGCAAGCTGCCAGGCGTGGTCACGGTCGCGCCGCGCCAGAAAACTGCTGAAGATCGGGATGAAGGCGTAGCTCAGCGCGCCGCCGCCGATCAGCAGCACGATCTGCTCCGGGATGCGGTTGGCGGTCACGAAGGCGTCCCATTCGTCGCCGACCCCGAACACGCTGGCAATGATGAAGGTCTGCGCGAGGCTGATGGCTTTGGCGGCAGCGAACGCGATCATCAGGATGATCGTGTTGCGCGCCATGCTCTGCGGCGTGGCCTGGACAACCTGCGGCGGCTGGTCGGGGGTTTCGGTCATGCGCTGTCCTCACGCCGGGCGGCGGCGGGCCTAGAGGCTGTTATGAACGTGTGCCCAAGAAAGCCCCCATCCCCCGGCCCCTGCCCCCATAAAGAGGGCAGGGGAGCAGAGCATTTGTCTGGTTCTTGTCCTTCCCTCGCTCTGGGGGAAGGAACCGAGCGACGCTCGGAAGGATGGGGGGGATGATGTGCTGTTAATCCGCCAGCAAAGTGCATAACACGCTCTAGCGCGCTGCCGCGACCTGGAAAGTACCGGCCTCGACCTGCGCTTTGGCTTCCTGGGCAGGGACGAAATTCTTGTTGTAGTAGAGCGCCCGCTCCAGCTCGCGCAGCGCCGCCTGCGTATCGCCCTGGGCAGCGTAGACGACGCCCTTCCAGTAGTAGGTTTCCTCGACGTAGGGCGTGATGTTGCGGTTAGTGTCGGCCAGCAGCAGCACGTCCTCGAAGCGCCCGGTGCGGAAATAGGCCTCATAGGGGCCGAACTGGTACCACAGCATTCGCCACGGAAGCTGAAGCTGGAAGGCCTGGTCGTAGGCGATCGCGGCGTTTTCGTACTCATTGAGCAGCGTGTAGGACGTGCCCATATTGAACCACGCCCACTTGTCGCCGTTGTTCTGCGCCGCTTCGGCGCGCGCGGTTTCGAGCGCGATCTGGTAGCCGTAGGCCGGGTCAGCGTAGCCGCCGAGCGCGTTGCGCAGCTCCATCTCGCGCGACGGCTCGTAGACCACGATGAAGACACGGTTGAAGTGTCGCCAGTTCTCGTCAAAGATGCTGTAGGGATGCGGCAGCCCGTTGCCGGAGCCGTTGCCGAGATAGCTGTCGTAGGCCAGGAAACGCTGCTGGCTGTCGTCGTAGCCCATCACCAGCAGGTAATGGCCCATCCAGTCCTCGCCCGCCGGTTGGAAGCCTTTTTCGATCACGACCGGGAACCCGGCGGAGACCAGCCGCTTGATCAGCTCAACCGTGCCGCCGTAGCGGTAGAGCGCCTTCAGCCCGGTGTTGTCGTGCACGAAGCGCACCATCTGCCAGGGGCTGACGTTCTTGTCCTCGGTGTGTGGCTTCATCCAACTGGCAGCGGTGTACTGGTTTTGGCTCCAGCCGAAATAGCTGAGCGCCATCGACATCGTCGTCGGGCCGCAATTGTTCCAGCCCTGCTCCTCGTAGCGGATGTTTCCGAGGTGGGCGGATGGCGGCAGCGGAACGGTTGTCGGGGCAACCAGCGGCGTCCACGTCGGCGCGAGGTTCGGCGTCGGCGAGGGCAGGCTGGGCAGAAGCGTTGGCTGCTGTGTGGTCAGCGCGCCGACCGGAATCCCCTCGTCGGTAGCGGTTGGCTGCGGCTGACCGGCGTCTTCGCCACCGGGCAGCGCGCCGCTGCCCGGCGCGGGCGTGAGTGGCTGTGTCAGCGCGACCTCGGTCTTGGCGGCCTGCGTGAGCGCGGCCTGTGTCAGCAGGCGGCTGGCATCCTCGCGCCCGCTCTCCGCGCCGCTGAGCGTCGGCAGCTCGCTGAAGGGGCGCGTCGGCATCCAGTACGTCGCCGGTGGGAAGTAGTGCATGATGCGCGACTGGTAGCGCGGCTCCAGCCCCCGGAAGAAGGACGGGAAGACGATCAGGAAGATGACCAGCGCCACCACACCAAAGGCGAACGCGCCACCGGCCAGCGCCAGGAGCGTCTTGACCCAGGCTGGCATCCCGCTCCGCCGCCGCGCCTGGGGCCGGCGGCGCCGAGGGCCGCCGCCGAGCGACATATTCAGCGATCCTGGCACGCCCAGATGGTCCATGTCGTTCGGGACATTGGACGGAACGCGCGGCGCCCCGGATGTCGTCTTGCTGCTTTTGGAGGGCATCCTTACCCAAACTCCCCATGCTAACCGGGGATGACGGCAAGGCCGATCCCGACTAGCGTTGTGGCCGCTGCGCCAGCCCGGCTTCCAATACTCGCATCGATGCGCAGCCTTCTTCGCTTCATCACCTTACGGTTTTTACGGCACAACGGACGGATGACTGCGTCTGGCGTGTGCTTTTCGTCGTGGTGCGCTGCGCACTATAGCGCATTAAGGTCGAGTCTGCCAGGGTCGAATCCCCGCCTAGTATCGCACATTTAGGCGCGCCTGACACGGGGCGGCGCCCTACGATTCACAGACGACTTTTGTGCGGGCGCGCGCGCGAAATCCCTTTGACTTTTACCTTGCCACCTCGTACAATCCTGTCGTTTAATCTTCAGTTTCTGACACGCGACGGTCGCAGCCGCTCCGGTCCTGCGCGGTCCCGTTGTAGAGCGCACGAGCATGTTTCTGGAGGCTCCATCCGCATGAAGGAATACACCACCGATCAGCTGAGGAATATTGTCCTGGCGGGCCATCAGGGCGCCGGTAAGACGAGCGTGGGCGAAAGCCTGCTGTTTGCAACCGGCGCGATCACCCGCATGGGCAAGGTGGAAGAGCGTAACACCGTCGCAGACTTTGACGAAGACGAGCGCGCCCGCTCGCTGTCGATCTACTCGGCGCTGCTCCCGATCGAGTACAAGGGCTACAAGATTAATGTGATTGACGCGCCGGGCTACGTGGACTTTCAGGGCGAAGCCCGCAACGCGATTCGTGTCGCTGACGCTGCTCTGATCGTGGTCGACGCCGTGTCCGGCCCGGAAGTGGGCACCGAACTGTCATTCGACTACGCTGAAGAATTTGACCTGCCGCTGATGGTCCTGATCAACAAGATGGACCGCGAGAATGCCAGTTTTAGCAACGTGCTCAACGTGATGCGAACCCGGTTTCCGGATTACCGCTTCGTCCCGGTCCTGCTACCGATCGGCGCGCAGGCGAGCTTTTCCGGCGTGGTCGATTTGCTGACCATGAAGGCGTACACCGGCCAGGGCAAGGACGCTTCTGCTGTGCCTGCCGACCTGACAGACGCCGCCGAGGAAGCGCGCCTGGAGCTGATGGAAGCTGCCGCCGAGGCGGACGACGCGCTGCTCGAAAAGTATTTTGAGTCCGAGACGCTCAGCGAGGACGAGATTCGCCAGGGCCTGCTGGCCGCCGCGCGTGACCCGAACAAGAAGCTGATTCCGGTCTTTGCGTCCAGCGCGACGCACAGCATCGGCGTGCTGCCGCTGCTCGACGCGCTGGTGAGCTATGCCCTGCCGCCCAGCCAGCGCCGCGTAGCCGTCCAGGCCGAGCGCGAGGGCGAGGTCGAGTATCTTGAGCCGCCGCAGTCCGACAGCGGCCCGGTTGTGGCGTATGTCTTCCACAGCCACACCGATAAGTACGGGACGCTGACCTATTTCCGGCTGTTCAGCGGCGTGGTCAAGGGGAATGATACCCTGATCAACGTTGACGGCGGGCACGAGGAGCGGCTGGGCGCGCTGATGACCATGCGCGGTGACGCGCAGCTTCCGCTGGACGTGGTCCACGCCGGAGATATTGCGGCGGTCGCCAAGCTGCGCGCGACGCACACCGGCCAGACCCTGGCGTCCAAGGGCTTCAACAAGTATGTGACGCGGCCGCGCTTCGCCGAGCCGGTCTACGCGGTGGCTGTTCACCCGCGCACGCAGAGCGACAGCGCCAAGATGGGCGAGGTCCTGACCGACCTGACCAACGCCGATCCGACGCTGCGCTGGCGGCAGGACCCTGCGCTGAAGCAGGCGATCCTTGAAGGCTCCGGCGGGACGCACATCGACATCGCCGTCAGCCGCGCCGAGCGCAACGGCGTCAGCATGGATATCTCGATCCCGAAGGTGCCGTACCTGGAGACGATCACCAGGCAGGCGTCGGCGGAGTACACCCACAAGAAGCAGACCGGCGGCGCGGGCCAGTTTGCGCGCGTCTTTATGCGCGTCGAGCCGCTGCCGGAAGGCGAGGGTGATTTCGAGTT
>JADLHR010000269.1 GCA_020848665.1 Anaerolineae bacterium | reverse complement strand
TCGCGCAGCGTTCGCTCGATCTGGCGCTGGGTGTCCCGCTCGCGCAGCGATTCGCGCTTGTCGTACTGCTTCTTGCCGCGCGCAACGGCGATTTCAACTTTGGCGATGCCCTTCGCCAGATACATCGTCAGCGGGATGATCGTCAGCCCTTTCTCCTGCACGCGACTGAGCAGGCGGTCGATCTCTCGCCGGTGCAGCAGCAGCTTGCGCGGGCGTAGCGGCTCGTGCCCATAGATACCGGCCTGCTCGTAGCTGGCGATATGCGCGTTGACCAGCCACAGCTCCTCGTCCCGCGCCTGGACGTAGCTCTCGCGCAGATTGACGGACCCGGCGCGAATCGATTTGATCTCCGATCCCATCAGCGCGATGCCAGCTTCGAGCGTGTCGAGGATTTCGTAGTCGTGCCGCGCCTTGCGATTGGTGGTGACGATCTTGCGTCCTTCGGTCATGGTTTTATCTCTTGTGTGTTGTCCGGTCTAGCCGCCGTCCTGGGCGTCCGGCAGAAGGTTGTCGCGCACGTAGTCCAGCGCGCGATCGAGCACGGGGTCTTCGCCTGGATCGATCTCCACCGGCGGCTCAATCTCCACATCCGGTGCCAGCCCTTCGCCCTGGATCGCGCTGCCGGCCGGGGTGAACCACAGCGCGAAGGTAACATGAACCTGCGCATCGTCAGCTAGTGTGTGGACGTGCTGGACCGATCCCTTGCCATAGGTCGTCTGTCCTAGCAGCGCTGCGCGACCGCGGTCGCGCAGCGCCCCGGCGACCACCTCGGACGCGCTGGCGCTCCCGGCATTAACCAGAACGACCAGCGGAACATCCTCGCCGATGTCGCCGTCATCCGAACGGTAGACGGTTTCGCGCCCGCTGCGCGTCCGCTGCTGGACGACTACGCCACCACCCAGGAACAGGTCACTGACGCCCACCGCCTGATCCAGCAGGCCGCCAGGGTTATCGCGCAGGTCGAGTACGAAAACCGTCGCGCCGCGCTCAAGCTGGCCGCGCAGGGCTTCTTCAAGCAGCGAGGTCGCGTTACTATTGAAGTTAAACAGCCGTGCGTAGCCGATCTCGCCAATCATGCGCGCGTTGACAGTTGGAAGCTCCACCCGCGCGCGGGTCAAAGTTACCTCGAACTGCCGGTCTTCGGCGGGCCGGTAGACAGTCAGCGTGACCTCGGCGCCAATCTCACCGCGCAGCAGTCCGGCCGCTTCGCCAACCGACATGCCCTTCAGCGAGCGCCCGTCTACCTCAAGAATCTGGTCCTGCGGCAGCAGCCCGGCTTCCGACGCGGGAAAACCACTGTACGGGTTGATGATGACCAGGTTTCCGCTGGTGTCAAGCGCCACGTCTGCACCGATTCCACCGAACTCGCCCGCCGTCTGCTGGCGATCGTATACCGCCTCGGCAGGCGGGACGTAGAACGTGTACGGGTCGCCCGCTGCACGCAGCAAACCCTGGATCGCGCTCCGGATCAGGTCCTCGTTAGACGGTGAGCCGTAGTAAAACTCGCGGTCGAGGATGTCCCAGCTTTGCCAGAAGGTCTGAAACGCCTTGTCGTTGTGCGGCGAGTCGGTCGTGTCAGCGAACAGCATCCCGCCCGTGAACGCGATCGCCGCGACCAGTGTCAGCAGCACGACGCCGCGCGCAACCCCTGCGCGGCGAGCAGGGTGTGGGGCAGGGGCGCCACGCGGAAGGTCCATGCTCATGCGCTTAGCCGTCCTGCTGCGGTGTGGTAGTCTGGACGCCCACGATCTGGCGCAGTTGGCGGACGGCCTCGCCCAGCTCGACATCGCGCCTGGCCTCATCGGGAATCATAGCGATAGTCGGCTCCAGCCCGTTGCCTTCGAGGGGCGTTCGGTCAGGTGTGTACCACTCCGCCGAGGTGATGTGCACCGATGAGCCATCCGACAGGCGAAATATTAGCTGCACCGAACCTTTGCCGTAGGTACGCTGGCCGATCAGGATGCCGCGCTCGCGATCACGGATCGCTCCGGCGACCAGCTCGGCGGCGCTGGCGGTTCCAGCATCGACCAGCACAGCCAGCGGCTGCTCGGTCCACGCCCCGCCAGAGGCCGCGTTAGTCGCCGTTTCGCCGCCGCGCCGAACTTCGTAGAACACCACACCGCTGTCGAGAAACTCCGAGGCAACCTGAACGGATTCTTGCAGCAGCCCGCCGCTGTTGCCGCGCAGGTCGAGCACCAGCGCCTCAGCGTCCTGACTTTTGAGGTCCCCGATCGCCGCACGCAGCTCGTCCGGCGTGCGGCTGGTGAAGCGAATGACCTGCACGTAACCGAAGGTGTCTTCCTCGGCCAGCATCCGCCACACGACCGACGGCACCTGCACCACCTCGAACGCGATGAACACATCCCGCGTTTCAGCGGCATCCGGTGCGCGGAGCGTGATCGTTACGCCGCGCCCGTCACCGACTTCGCCGCGCAGCATCCCGTCGATTACGTCAATGCGTTCGCCGGGCGCCAGCGGCGCGCCATTGACCGCCACGAGGATCGCGCCGTTCTCCACTCCTGCCCGCGTGGCCGGCCCATCCGGGAACGGATAGAGCACGATGTCGCCCTGTTCGTTACGCTGAACCTGCACGCCGATCCCGCCGTACTCTCCGGCCAGCACGTCAGACTCGCTCT
>JADLHR010000268.1 GCA_020848665.1 Anaerolineae bacterium | reverse complement strand
TCTGGCGCGGAGTACAATGCGTTTCTGGCAGCGGCAGCGTCTGAGCGCGCTGCCAGGCGTGCTCGAATTGATCGGCCTGCGCGCCGATGTGCCCCAGCATATCCTCCTGGTCAATCGTGCGCAGGTGATTCGGATCATCCAGATTCATCGCCTGTCCTTGAATGGGTGTCACGTCGGTGTCACGTCGTCGTGCCCGCACTGATTTTGCGCAGATACTACCCTATTCCTCTGCGTTCTCCTATTAGCCGCCTGCCACAAACCGCGAGGCGATCAGCCGGGCGGCTCAGCCAGGCGGGTAGAACGCGTTGTACATACGGCGCTGCTTCTCGTAGAACTGCACGCCGGCCCCGGTGATCGCGACATAGAAAACGGTCCTCTGCAGCGTCTCGTTGTAGCGGAACAGCTCGCGCGCCAGCGGCGGATCGGTGTCGCGCAGCGAGCGCACTGCGTCCCATGATCCCGCCGCCGGGTAGCGCCCGCCGGCGGCCTCGATCCCGCGCCGTCCTGCGCCGTACAGCCGGGTGAGCGTTTCCCACTGCTCGCGTGACAGCAGATCGCTCATGCGCGGCTCCGTTCTCGCGGCGAGCGCACCGCGCCAATTACGCCCAGGCTGAGCAGCGCCACCAGCGCGCGCCACCCGGCGACGGCCCAGGTCGCATCCGGGCTGAGCAGCACAATCATACTCTCGCTGGCGGCGTGGAACACCACTGCCACGAACAGCCAGCCGATCTGCCCGCGCAGGAACACCTGAAGCACCAGCCAGCTCAGCGCCATGTGCATTATCAGCGGCAGCGCGCCACCCAACGCCTCGGCCAGCGCCCCGCTTGCCAGCGCGCCGAGATCGTCGGGCCGCTGCGCGCCATAGCCGAGCAGCAACACCCCCAGCCCGGCGCCGACCAGCCCGGTGTAGATCGTCTCGACCGCGCCATGCCCCAGCCCGATCATCAGCGCCTGCGGGCGTGTGACCGCGCCGCGCGCCAGGTACTGATAGCCGAGCAGCCGTGCGATCTCCTCGCTGAACCCGGCCAGCAGTCCGAACACGACCGCGCGGATCGCGAGGATGTCCAGCAGCGGGCCGCCGAAGGCGCGCAGAAGAGCGAACTGCGCCGCCAGCGCACCGGTGTAGGTGATTACGCCGACCGTCAGCAGGGCGTAGGGCGTGCGCCAGCGCCGGTGAATCCACCGCGCGACGAGCGCGACCGTCGCCAGCAGCCCGCCGCCGACGGCCAGAATCAGCAGCCCGTAAACCAGCATCGCGCCTGTATATCCTTTCTCGCGGCGCCGAGTGTCGCCCATCGCGCTGCGAGCGTCAAGCGGTTGGGTGGGAACCTCTGGCGGCGCCGGAGCGTCTGAATCCCGGCAGGTAGTCACCCGGATCGCGATGTCTGAACGTGCGGCAGCCCGCGCGCCGGATCGGTTACCATGCTACTACTGGGCGGGGGCAGATGCCCCGCCCCGCTTGACAGTTCCGTGAGAACCAACGACCAAGGAGAGAAATCGGAATGTTCGCCAAGAAACTGATGCTCGCTGCTGCAGCTCTGATGCTGCTGTCGATCCCGGTGTTCGGCAGCGCCGCGCTGTCCGGTGAATCCGCCGCCGCGCAGGAGCCATCCGCCGGGGAGCGGTCGATCACTGTCACGGGCTACGGCGTGTCCTACGGCTCGCCGGATATCGCCCGCGTCGGGCTGGGCGTGGAGAGCAGCAACGCCGATGTGCAGGTCGCGCTCGAAGAAACCAACACGCGCCTGGATGCCGTGCTCGCCGCGCTGCGCGAAGCAGGCGTGGCCGACGCCGACATTCAGACCAACTACTTCTCGATCTACCAGGACTACTACGGCGGCAGCCCTGAGGGGCGCGGCGAGCCAACCTACCGCGTGAGCAGCAGCGTCAACGTGCGCGTGCGTGACACGGCCCAGGTGGGCGTGCTGATTGCCTCGGCGGTGGACGCTGGCGCGAATATCGTGAGCTTCGTCGAATTTAACATCGCGGACCGCGCCGCGCTGGAAAGCGATGCCCGTGCGCTGGCGATCACTGATGCGCGGACGCGCGCCGACGAGATCGCGGCGGCGCTCGGCCTGACCGTGGGCGAGCCGCTGCGTGTGGTTGAAGGCGCCGATGCCGGTTTCCTGGGCGAGAACTATGGCCGGGGTGGCGCGGGCGGCGCGAGCGCCTCGCCGATCGAGCAGGGTGTGCTGAGCGTCCACATGGCGATCACAATCACCTACGCGGCGCAGTAGCGCGCTGGGGTGATCGTTCGGAAGCGGGGGCGGCGTGCGGGCGCGCGCCGCCCTTGTCTTTTCTCGCGCCGCGCTCATTTTTATATTATAGGAGTCTAACGCAGGGGCTATTGTCAGGCCCCGGCGCCTGATGTTAAAATTGGGCCAAGATGATCACGACGCTTTTCGTTCTCTATCCGTCAGTCCCGTGCGGAAAAGCCCCTGACAAGGTTACACGGCAACCTGTCGAGAGAGAACGCTGCGCTTGACCTGGGCGGCGCAGCGTTTGTTTGGCGTCCGGCTACGCTCTCGCTGCGGGAAGCGATCAGGGAGAATGTGAGGACTGTGAGCAGGTCGGACCCGCGTGCAGTATCCGCTCTCGATCTCCTGACGGTGCGTCGCCTGTACGAGCGCAGCTTGCCGCTCGACATGGTGACAGCGCTGACTAACGGGATCAGCGGGGTTGAGCACGCGGCGCTCGCAGCGGTTCCCCTGACGGACCTGGGCGCGCCGACAGTCATCCTGCGCAACGGGCACGGCGGCTATGTCGGGCAGTTCCGGCATCGTCTGGGCGAGCAAATCGCGCAGCTTTCGTTTCTGGCGCCGGAGCCGCGCGAAGGTGATTGCCGTGCGTGGGCGCAGCTTCTCGAAGCGGTCGTTGCTCAGGCCGGGCGACGCGGCGCGCACCTGGTGTGCGCCGAGATCGCCGAGGATCATCCGGCGTTCGTCGCCTTTCGGATGGCGGGCTTCGCGGTCTATTCACGCCAGGTCCTGCTGCGGCACGCTCCGGCGCCGATTACCGCTGCCGGGAGCGCACGCGGCCTGCTGCGGCCTGCCCAGGATCGGGACGCCTTCTCGATTGCCCTGCTGCACGCCAACACGGTGCCGCGCCTGCTCCAACAGGCCGACCCGTTGCCAGATGTGGCGAGCGGGCTGGTTTACGAGCGGGATGGGCAGATCGGCGCGTATCTGGCGATTACCCAGGGCAAACTTGGGATCGTGATCAAGCCATACTTCCACCCAGAAGTGTACGACCAGGCGGCAGCGGCAATGCAGGCCGCGCTGGAGTTGATTCCGCACACCGATGAGCTGCCGGTTTATGTGTACGCGCGCGCCTATCAGGACTGGCTGCGCGGCGTGCTGGAGCAAGTTGGGTTTCGGGCCTGGGCAGATCAGGCGCTGCTGGTGAAGTACACCGTCGTCCGCGTTGAGCGTGTCGAAGCAGCGACCGTCTCCGCGCTGGAGACTGCGCGCCGTCAGACGCCTGCCATTGACGGCCCGATCTTTCATCCGTTCAAATCAGATGACCGTTTCCCGCCGGTCAAACGCGGGACGAAGAAAGCGCCGTGACCGAAGCAATCACTCAACCGATCATCCGACTACTCAACCGACAAGACCGGCAAGATACTATGGAACGTCGAATCACCGATGACCTCGAAAAGCTCAAAGCGGTTCTGCCAGAGGCGCTGGTTGACGCGCTGGAGGCAGTGGACCGTGACGATGACGACCTGCTGGAAGTGATCCTGGATTTGGGGCGGGTCCCCACAGCGCGCTTCGTCGATGGCGAAGTCGTGCTGGACCAGCAGGAGGTCACTGCCGATATACTGGAGTATGTTGAGCAGCGCCTCGGCGCGTTTGACGACGATAACCGGGCCGGGATCGAACGCACGCTGCACCGCATCAGCGCGATCCGCAACCGGCGCGGTGACATCGTTGGCCTGACGTGCCGTGTGGGGCGCGCCGTCTATGGCACGATCGACATCATCCAGGACATCATCGAGGCCGGCAACAACGTTCTGCTGCTCGGGCCGCCCGGCGTGGGCAAGACGACGCTGCTGCGCGAAGCGGCGCGCGTCCTGGCCGAGTCGCGCCGCGTCGTGATCGTCGATACTTCGAACGAGATCGGCGGCGATGGCGATGTGCCACACCCGGCGGTCGGGCGCGCGCGGCGGATGCAGGTCGCCAAGCCGCTGCTTCAGCACGAGGTCATGATCGAGGCAGTGGAAAACCACAACCCCGAAACGATCGTGATCGACGAGATCGGGCGCGAGCTGGAAGCGCAGGCGGCGCGGACGATCGCCGAGCGTGGCGTGCAATTGATCGGCACCGCGCACGGCAACACGCTCGACAACATCCTGCTCAACCCGACGCTGTCTGACCTGGTCGGCGGCATCGAGTCGGTGACGCTTTCCGACGAGGAAGCGCGCCGCCGGGGGACGCAGAAGACTGTCCTGGAGCGACGCGCGCCCCCGACCTTCAATGTTCTGATCGAGATCCAGACGCGCCACCGCCTCGCCGTGCTGGATGATGTCGCCACCGCCGTTGACGCGAATCTGCGCGGGCGGCCTCTGCCGGTCGAGATCCGCACCCGCCAGGAGAGCGGCGAGATCGCGATCGAGTCCGCTCAGCCAGAGCGCGGCGCCTTCGGGCAGCGCGGCGATGGCCGGAACGGTGGCCGGAGCGACAGCCGTGCGGCGATCCGCGAGCAGCCCGCCGGACGAACGGGGCGCCGCGCCGAGCGCGAGCGCGACTACGAGCCGCAGGCCGAGTTGCTCGAACCGTCGCCGCGAGCGGGCGGGCGCGGGGTGCAGACGCTGCGCGTCTTCCCGTATGGCGTTGCGCGCAACCGCTTGCAGCAGGTCGCCCGGCAGCTTCACGTCCCGGTCGAGATCGTGGACGATCTCGATCTGGCGCAGGCGATCGTCACGCTCAAGAACTACTACCGCCGCCGCCCGCGCCTGATCGTGGACGCCGAGCGGCAGGGCATCTCGATCTACGTGCTGCGCGCCAACACCGTCACCCAGATGGAAGACTTCCTGGTGGATGTGTTCCAGCTTTACGGAGATGATGAACACGACCCTTTTGGGCGAGCGATTCATGAGGTCGAGCAGGCGATTCGCCGGATTCGCAGCGGCGCCCGCTCGATTGACCTGGCGCCCCAGGCGGCGAACATCCGCCGCAAGCAGCACGAGATGGCGCGCGCCGCGCGGCTCGTCTCGCACAGCTACGGGCAGGAGCCAAATCGCCGCGTGCGCATCTTCCGCGACGAGCCGGTCGGCCCCTAGCTCGCCGTTGTTTTCAGACTTCCCCAGGGCGAAGGATCACGGTCCTTCGCTCTTTTTTTCTCTGGCCCACATCTATCACATCTATTGCGCAGTTGCCGCGCGGCGCGCCTGCCCGGTACAATCGGCATGTCGTCGCACACTGACATCACGGACCAACCATCGAAGCGAACCATC
>JADLHR010000267.1 GCA_020848665.1 Anaerolineae bacterium | reverse complement strand
GCGGGAACGCACCCGATCGGCTCGTGGATCGGTGTGCCGTTGATCGCCCGCAATCAGGTGCTGGGCTGCTTCAGCGTCGCGCACCAGCAGCCGGGACACTTCACCGAAGAAGACCTCCAGATCGCGATGGCGTTCGCCGGGCAGGCGGTTGTCGCCGTCGAAAACCACCAGCTTATCACCAGCGAGCACCGCCGCCGAGTCCAGGCTGAAGTGCTCCAGAAAACCTCGCACGACCTGGTCATGAGCGCCAATCTCGACCAGGCGATGCTCACCGCGCTCAGTCACCTGAAAACCGTGCTGGAATTCGACCGCGCTCATATCGCCCTGCTCGACCGCAGCGCCGGGACCTGGACGCCGCGCGTCAGCCTGCCGCAACCGGCTATATTGCCAGCCGATAAGACGCTGCGGCTGGCTGATTTTCCGCTCGTCGCGCAGGCCGTCGAGGCCAAGCGCCCGCTGATGATCGGTGACACGCGCGAAACGCCAGAATGGACGGCCGCGCGCCACTCGCCCCAGGAAATCCGGAACTGGATGTGCCTGCCATTGATTGTGCGCGATCACGTCATCGGCCTGCTGAATATCGACAGCTTCGAGCCGCGCCGCTTCTCGGCGGAGCAGTTTCAGATCGCCCAGGTGTTCGCCAACCAGATTGCGGCCGCGATCGAGATTTTTCGCTTATTGGAAGCCGCCAGCCGCCAGAACCGCGCCATGCGCGCCCTGAACACGATCCTTGCCGCCAGCAACGAGGCGCTGACGCAGGAGAACCTGATGGGCGTGCTGCTGGAGCGCGTGCTGGAGACGCTGGGCCTGCGCGCCGGTGCGATCCACCGCCGCGATGTGCAGCGCGGCAACCTGTGGTTGCAGGCTGCCTACGGCCTGTCGCCCGAAACCGTCGCCCAGCTTCAGCGCGTGCCGTTCGGCGCCACACTGCCCAAAGTGACCGCGCCCGGAGATGGTGCGCTGGCGTTCACCAGCGTTCCGCTCGTCTCGCACGGCAGCGAGATCGGCCTGCTGAGCCTCTGCCGCCCGCTGGAAGCGCCGCTCAGCCCGACCCTCCAGCGGCTGCTGCCACAGATCGGGCAACAGCTTGGCGTCGTGATGGAGAACGCGACCCTGTTCGAGGACGCGCTGCGCCGCGAGGCGTTGTCCACCAACCTGGGCCGTCTGAGCCTGGCGATCAGCGCCCAGCTCGACCGCGACACCGTGCTGAACCTGATCTGCCGCGAGAGCATCGCCGTGTTTGAAGCGCAGGGCGCTTATATCTGGCTGATCGAGAACGGCGAGCTGGTCGGCGCAGCAGCGACCGGGCTGGCCGAAGATCGCTTCCTCGGCCACCGGATTGACCTGCGCAGCACCGAGCAACTGCCCGCCCGCGTGCTGCACGCCTGGCAGGCGGAATACGTCAATCGCGTTGCCGACAGCGAGGCGCTCGATCCTGGCTTCGTGGAAATGATCGGGGCCAAGTCGGTGATCGCCGTCCCGCTGCTCAAAGCCGATATTCCGGTCGGGACGCTGCTGCTGACCAACACGGAGAACGCCGACGCCTTCGCCAGCTGGCAGACTGAGCAGATCGGTCTGCTCGGCGTGCAGGCGGCGCTGGCGATTCAGAACGCGACATTGTTTGACGAGATTCGTCACCGGCTCGACCAGCTCCGGCTGGTGAACGAAGTCGGGCGCTACGCCACCGCTATTCTCAGCCCGCAAAGCCTGATCGAAGGCGTGGCCGACAAACTGTCGGACATCCTGCATTACGACCTGGTCGGGCTGATGCTGATCGAGGACGACGACCTGTCGGTGCACTCGATCTTCGTGCGCGACGACGTGCTGATGGCGAGCGACGAGCGCGCGCTGCGCGCGGCCATACAGACAGTCGGCTTGCAGGCGGTGCGCCAGGCTGAGCCGATCTTGCAGAATCAGACGCATATGCGCGGCCCGACCGGCACACTGCGCGCCCCGGCGCCGTACTGCGCCCTGGCAACCCCGCTGATCGCCGCCGACGAGGTGATCGGCGTGCTGGTGGTCGAGCGGCACGGGTACAACAGCATCATGCAGGAAGACCTGGACGTGATGGAGCCGCTGGCCGCGCAGCTCGCGATCTCGGTCGCCAATGCGCGCTTGTTCGAGAAAGTCCGCCAGCAGACGATCGAGCTGGAAGGGCGTGTGCTGGAGCGCACCGCCGAAATTCGCCGCCAGCAGGAGCGCACCGAGGCGATCATCGGCTCAGTAGCCGACGCGGTGATCGTCTTTGACCTCGACGGCCAGGTGATGATGATGAACCCGGTCGCGCGGACGCTGTTCGATCAGCACGACCTCGACATGGACCTCAGCATGCGCATCAGCGCGCTGGTCACGCGCGCGCTGGCACACAACGGCGCCACGCCGGACCTGACCGAGGTGATCGAGGCGGGCGCGGTCGCGCTGCAGGTCAAGGCGGCGCGGGTGGTAGACGGTGAGCGCGTGCTGGGATCGGTCGCCGTGCTGCGCGACATCTCGCAGCTCAAAGAGCTGGACCGCATGAAGGACCTGTTCGTGTCGAACGTCTCGCACGAGCTGCGCACGCCGCTGGCGAACCTGAAGCTCTACCTGGAGTTGCTGCAACAGGGCCGCCCGGAGCGCCGCGAAGGCTATCTGCAGGTCATGGATCGCGAAGTCGAGCGGCTGACGCGCCTGATCCGTGACCTGCTCGACCTCTCGCGCCTGCAAAGTGAACATCGCGCCGAAAGACCCCGACGCCGCGAGCCGGTCAACCTGGACGAGATCATCGCCCTGGTCATACAAGATAACCTCGCCTGGGCCGAGAGCAAGCGCGAGACACTGCGTCACGAAGCGGAGACTTCGCCGCTGCCGTGGGTCATGGGCGACTCGGACCAGATCGTGCGCGCGCTGACCAACCTGATCGCCAACGCGCTGAACTACACGCCGGAGCACGGCGAGGTGATCGTGCGCAGCCGCGCCACAGGGCCGGAGCACGGTCCCGCCGAATGGGTTATCATTGAGGTGTCCGACACCGGGATCGGTATTCCGGACATCGAGCTTCCTCACATTTTCGAGCGGTTTTATCGCGGCACCAACGTGAACCCAGCGATTCCGGGAACCGGGCTGGGTCTGGCGATCATCAGAGAGATTGTGGAGCTTCACGGAGGGACGGTTACCGTTGAAAGCCGGGAAGGCGCGGGCAGCACGTTCTGCCTGCGTTTGCCGGCGATTGCGTCGCGCGTGGCGGCATCGTAGCGGGGACGGGCAAAATGGGTAAGGCGACAATTCTGGTCGTCGAAGACGACCTGCATTTGATGGAGGGGATCCGCGATATCCTCGAAATCAACGAGTACGAAGTTCTGACCGCAACACACGGGCACGCCGGAATGGAAGTTCTTCAACGCCAGCCAGTACCCCCCGACCTGATCGTGTCAGATATCATGATGCCGCACATGGACGGCTACGCGTTTTTCGAGGCCGTGCGCGCCACCGACGCCTGGATCGCGATCCCGTTCATTTTCCTGACTGCCAAAGGCGAGCGTGACGACATCCGCCGGGGCAAGCGCATGGGCGCCGAGGATTACGTCGTCAAGCCGTTCAGCGCCGATGATCTGCTGGTCGCCGTCTCGGCCAAGCTCGACCGCAAGCGGCAGCTTGACGCGGTGGCTCAGGGCAGCATCACCGAGATCAAGCGCAATATTCTGACGATCCTCAATCACGAGATGCGTACGCCGCTGACCTACGTCGTCGCCTACGCCGACATGCTCAGCCGCGAAGGGCCGGAACTCGGCCTGAACGACATGCGGGCTTTTCTGCGCGGGATCAACGCCGGGGCGAACCGGCTCCGCCGGCTGGTCGAGACGTTTATTCTGCTGGTCGAGCTGGAAACGGGCGAAGCGACCGCGACCTACGCCTGGCGCCGCCAGCCGATGGCAGATTTTTCGGGCCTGTTGCAGAACGTTCGCCAGAAATACACCGACATCGCTGTGGAAAAAAGCCTGCACCTGGAATTTGAGGAAGCGCCCGCTCTGCCATCTGTGATGGTCGATCAGGACTATTTGTCAGCGGCGGTCGAGTGCCTGGTGGACAACGCGATCAAGTTCACCGATCAGCCGGAGCGCCCGGTTCGCGTGCAGGTGACACCGTCCGGTGGTGGCGTCGCAATCGCTGTGCAAGACAAAGGGCGCGGTATCCCGCCGCGCGAGCTGGAGCACATCTTCGAGACGTTCTACCAGATTGATCGTGCGAAGTACGAGGACCAGGGCGCTGGCTCCGGGCTGGCAATCGTGAGCGCAGTCGTGCGCCTGCACCAGGGCAAGGTCGAGGTAAGCAGCGTGCCGGGCGAGGGCAGCACCTTCACCATTTACCTGCCGCGCGCCGCCGAGGATTGAGCAGGCCGGTTGTGATCAATACGCGCGCACCTTCAAGCGGAAATTTGCGTATACACACATAGACTCGCGTGACAGGAGCGAGATAGCGCGGCCCGGCAGAGCCAGATGCCGCCGCGCCGGACGTTTCACCCGCAATGGACGAGGAGGTAGTGCATCAATGGCTTCCCTGCTGCAAAAGATCAATACGCTGATCTCGGCCAACGTTCACGGCCTGGTCGATCAGGCGCTTGAGGCGAACTCGGTTAAGGTGATGGACGAGTACGTCCGCCAGGCCGAGCGCAACCTCGACGCCCTGGACGACGCGGCGGCCACAATCGGCGGCACGGTCAAAACGCTTAAGCGCAAGTACGAGGAGTTCGCCGCCGCCGCTGAAAAGCTGGATCGCGACATCGACACGCTGTTGCTGCGCGCCAAGACCGATCTGGCTCAGGCGGCCCAGGCCGAGCTGAATCAGAAGCAGCAGCTTGCGCAGGAATATTACGAGCAGTGGCAGTCGCAGGAGCAGGAATACCGCCGTATGCTCGACGCCAAGCTCAAGCTGGAAGCCAAGCTCGTCACCATCAAGCAGGAGCGCGAGCACCTTAAGTCGCTGTTGGAGCTGGTCGAAGCCAAGGAACTCACCACCCGCACGATCAAGAGCCTGGACGATCTGGCCGGAGTGGGCGACGAGGATGTGCAGCGCCTGGGCGATCAGATTCGCGCCCGTCTCGACCGCGAAGAAGCCCGCCTGGAAATGGCGTCCGGCTCGATCCGCGATCAGATCGACGAGGCGATCGGCATCTCTGAGATCGAGCTTCAGCTTGAGGAGCGCCGCCAGCGCCTCGGCCTGAGCACTTCGGAGGCCCCGGCCCGCAGCGATGAAAGCTCCGCCAGCAGCAGCGGCGCGACCGGCCTGTAGCCGCGCGCGGATGGCACGCCTCACCCCTGTTCCTTCTCCGACGCGAAAAGGAATGACGGCGCGCGTAGGGGCGCAGCTTCCTGCGCCCGTGAGAAAACTAGAGGCTGTTATGCACTTCATGGTCTGGTTTCCAGGCCACCCCCCCATCCTTCCGACCTGCGGTCGGCTTTCCTTCCCCCAGAACGAGGGAAGGAAAAAACCAGAGCGGTCTCCCCTTCCCTCATTTTGGGGGCAAGGGGCCGGGGGATGGGGGGCTTTACCCGGC
>JADLHR010000266.1 GCA_020848665.1 Anaerolineae bacterium | reverse complement strand
GCGGTTGGCGAGGCGAAAACGCCGGTCCGTAGGGCGCGGAGCTTGCTCCGCCCGTGACTGATTCTGCCTTTGGCTTGCGCTAACCGCAACCTGCTGCTCTCCGCCGCGCTTGTGCTACAATTTCCCCCTATGCGCACGCTTCGCTCGCTCATTCTGCTACTTATGCTCGTCACGCTGCCGCTCGCGCCGCCGATCCGCGCCCAGTCCGACCCCGACGCCTGGACGACCGGGCGCCTTAACCTGCGCGCCGGGCCGGGAACCGATCACCCCGTCATCGGCCAGCTAGAGGCCGGGACCGCGCTGCTGCTCCAGGCGCGCAGTTCTGATTTCGGCTGGCTGCTGGCCCTGTCCGCTGACCGGGTGGCGCGCGGCTGGATCGCGTCGGGCTACGTGACCTACCGCCCCGGCTACGCGGTGGATCGCCTGCCGGTCCGTGACGACACGCTCGACCCGAACGCCGGGCCGCTGCCGGTCGAGATCGCGCCGCAGACGGAGATCGTCGAGATGTACGGCGCGGTGGACGTGGTGCGCACGCTGGCCGGGCGGATCGACCTCGACGCCTACCCGCTCATTCCCGGCGCGACCGCGACCGCTCGCCGCCTCTATCGCCAGGGGCAGGCGCAGGGCCGCGATCCGCGCGCGATCGCCAAAGTGGGCGACTGCAACTCGGTCGGCTATGTCTTCCTGCACCCGTTCGGCGAGGGCCGTTACGCTCTGGGGGACTACGCCGCGCTCCAGCCGGTGATCGACCAGTTCGGCGCGTCGTTCACCATGCGAACCCAGGCCGCGCATAACGGCATGAATGCGGCGGCGGTGCTTGACCCGCTGTGGGCCAATCCGGGCGCCTGCCAGCCGGGCGAGTCACCGCTGGCCTGCGAGTATCGCCTGCGCAACCCGGCTTTTGCGGTGATCATGTTCGGCACGAATGACCTGCTGGCGCTCGACCACGTGCAGTTCGACCGCAGCCTGCGCCGCGTGGTGGTCGAAACGATGCACGCCGGGATCGTGCCGGTGCTCAGCACTTTCCCGCGCCACCTGGCCCTGCCGGACCGCTCGATTCTGTTCAACCAGATCGTGGTGCGCGTCGCGCTGGACTACAACCTGCCGCTGATCAACCTCTGGTGCGCGCTGGAGCCGCTGCCCGGTCACGGCATCGCGGCGGACGGCTTCCACCTCAGCGGGCCGCTGACCAGCGCCGGAGATTTCGTATCCGCCGCCAACCTGGAGACGGGCTTTCCGCTGCGCAACCTGCTCACGCTCCAGGCGCTCGACGCGGTGTGGCGCGGCGCGGCGGGCGAGAGCTGAGGGCGGCGAAGCTCACCCCGTCTCGGCCTCCCTCCTAAAAATCGAGAGAAGACGAGCCGCGACGGGCAGGGGTTGAAGTCCCCTCTCCACGCTGGAGAGGGGATTTAGGGGTGAGGTAAACCCTTCACCAGCGCGCCGCGAATTCTCGCAAGGACGACCTCCATATCGTTCCGAACGTCCTCGTTCCGCACGCGCAGCACCTGGATATCATAGGTAGCGAGAATCTCGTCTCGCTCAGCATCTTCGTTGTGTGTCTCGGCATGGATCGGGCCATCGACCTCAACCGCGAGCCGGGCCTCAAGACAGAAAAAATCAAGAATAAATCGATCAATCGCGTATTGGCGCCGGAATTTGAACCCCGCAATCTGCCGGTTACGCAGGCGCGCCCACAACAGACACTCCGGTTCGGTCGGTCTATGGCGCATCTCGCGTGCGGCGGGTTTCAGAAGCCACCACCACACCGGCGCGGCGTCAAAGGGATGTGTTTTTTCTTCAGGGTCATCGGGCATGAAGCATCTCGGTAGTTCACCTCACCCCTAAATCCCCTCTCCCAGGCGGAGAGGGGACTTCAAACTCACGTCATCTCTGTCCGCGCTGCCGCTTTTCTCCCCTCTCCATTTTTTAGGCGGATGGGGGATGATGTTCCCCTCACCCCACCGGTGCGACCCAGTACTCCGCCGCGCCGCCTTCCGCCGTCCAGCCGACGATCCCCTCGTAAAGCACCTGCCACCAGTTGTAGCCGTCGGCGCAGGTCGGCCCGCTCAGCACGGTGAAGACTCCTTCGCCGGGGATGCTGCCGACCTGCGGCGCGCTGGAAGCGGGCGCGGAGCGGACCTTGTTCGGCAGGCCGGGCGTCACCTGGCCGGAGCCGCCGACGCGCAATCGCGGTGCAGGCGCGCCCGCGCAGCCGGTTGCAGCGCCGGGGCCAGCCGGGGCGAGCGTCACCGGCGCGCCCGGCAGAGCTGGCGCGGGGATTGCCGGGGCCTGATCGCCGTCGTAGAGAACCTGCTGCCACAGTGTGTAAAGGATTTGCAGCGCGCCGAGGTTGCGCGCCGTGTAGCCATAGCGCAGGTGCTCGGCGTCGAACACCCCCGTCCCGCCGTCGGGCGGGGTAGAGGGGTGCACGCCGTCCGGGTCGAGGCCGTTGTTGGGCAGGGCCGCCATCGTCTGCCAGTAGTTCCACAGCGGCACGTCGTAGCCCTGCGCCAGGCTGACGATCACCTGGTTGAACTCCGCCACGCGCCCATCCGTCGCCGG
>JADLHR010000265.1 GCA_020848665.1 Anaerolineae bacterium | reverse complement strand
TGGCAGGCTCGGCTTGCAGCGCCAGCCAGCGATCCATCGCCTGGCGGTGCGTGCGAAACGGCATCGGCGGCAGATCGTCCGGCGCGAAGACACGCACATCGGCCGCGTCGTCGCCCGCGCGCAGCGTCCCTCCGACCGGACGCGCCCGGTAAAACACGATAATGCCGCTGGCAGGCGGCCCTTCCGGAAAGGAATAGATGCCAAGCAGATCGATCAGCTCGACGTGCAGCCCGGTTTCTTCCAGGCTCTCGCGCACGGCGGCTTCCTCGACGCTTTCGTCGGCCTCAATATAGCCCGATACCAGCGCCCAGCGTCCGGCCTTCACCCGCCCGCCACGCTTGACCAGCACAACGCCGCCGTCCATCTCGATCAGCACGCCGACGCCGGGCACCGGGTTGACGTAGTGAACGTAGCCGCACAGCGGGCACGACAACCGCTCGCGGCCACCGGCCATGCGCGGCACCAGCCGCTCACCGCATTCCGGGCAAAAAGTTGGACGGGCTACCGGCAGCATGGGAAACGCCCGACTCTGCTCATCGCTCGAACCATAGTCCGCGCCACAACTCACATCACAATTCGAGATAGTCGCGCAGCGGGTGACTCCGGTTGGGATGGCGCAGTTTGCGCAGAGCTTTGGCTTCGATCTGGCGGATGCGCTCGCGCGTCACGCCGAAGTGCCGCCCGACTTCTTCGAGGGTGTGCTCCTGCCCATCTGTCAGGCCGAAGCGCATTTCCAGCACTTCGCGCTCGCGGGTGTTGAGCACCGACAGCGCACCGCGAATCTGCTCCTTGAGCAGTTGGCGCGCAGCGGCATCGACCGGGCCGAGAATCTTGTCGTCCTCGATGAAGTCACCGAGCAGGCTGGAGTCTTCCTGACCGACCGGCATTTCGAGCGACATCGGTTCCTGCGAGATACGCAGAATCCGGCGCACCTTGTTCGCCGCGCGGCGCAGCTTGCGCGCCAGGGCCGGATCGAGCTTCTCGTCGGCTTCCCACGCGGCGCGAATCTCGGCGGTTTCTTCGGGCGTCAGAAACTCCATCTCAATCGCGATCTGCTCGGCGGTCGGCTCGGAGCCAAGCTCCTGGATCAGGTCGCGCTGGACGCGCATCAGCCGGTTGATCGTCTCGACCATGTGCACCGGGATGCGGATCGTGCGCGCCTGGTCCGCGATGGCGCGACTGATCGCCTGGCGAATCCACCACGTCGCATAGGTGCTAAACTTGAACCCTTTGGTGTGGTCGAACTTCTCGACAGCGCGCAGCAGGCCGATGTTGCCTTCCTGGATCAGGTCGAGGAAGTTGATTCCGCGCCCCATGTACCGCTTGGCGACGCTGACAACCAGGCGCAGATTGGCGCGAGTCAGGGCTTCGGTCGCCTGTACGCCGCGCTCGTTAACCTGGATAAACTCCTCTTCGGCCTCCTGCTCCAGCGGCTCGCGCTGCGTGGCGATGCGTGTCTCGAAAAGCGCCTGTTCGGGCCAGCCGCCATACTGAGCGCAGGCGTCGAGCAGCCAGCCTTGCAGCGACGCCGGCATAAGGTAGAGGGCCTGGAAAATCTCAAACAGATCGTGCGCAACGCGGTTCCAGTTATCGTCGCGGCCCCAGCTTCCCTGATCGAGGAAGAGGCGCACGTAGGACGTCTCCTGGCCGGTGTTCCAGTTGCGGCGCAGGTTCTGAACTTCCATCAGCAGCCGGTCCGGCTGCGGCGCGGCGATCGTGTACTTGCTGAGGCTGGCGCTCATCCGCTGCCAGTTGTCGAGCAGGTGCGCGTAGGCGCTGATCAGCACCTCGCTCGGCGCTGGCTCCACGTCGGCTTTGGCACCAGTCATGAGCTGGCGGCTGAGGCGATCCAGCAGGTTGGTCGCGGCGATTTGCGAAGCCAGCCAGGTCTCGCGGCTTGGGTCCAGCAGCTGAACCTGGCCGATTTCCTTGAGATACATCCGCACCGGGTCGTCGGCCATCGAGCCTGCCTCGACGCGCGAGGACTCGGCAGCGCGGCCCATCCCGCCATAGTCTCCCAGATCAAGGTCAGCATCGAGCGCATCGTCATGATCCAGACCAAAACCTGGCTCGTGACTGTCAGAGATAATCTCGACCCCCAGTTCTTCAAGCTGGTCAAACAGCGCGCGGGCTTCGGCGCTATCCGGGTCTTCGAACAGCGCCAGGACTTCGCTCTCTTCGAGATGCTTCTGACGGCGTCCTTTCTCGATGAGGGCCTTAAACGCCTGTTGATCGCCCTTCTTGTTCGCCTGCTGAGCCATAGTCTCCTGGCGTTTGTTTCGACGCCTGTGGACCGCCTTTTGGGAATAAAGTTTATATTTGGCCGCGCTTCCCCGCTTACAGATCGCGGAACAGGCCCCTGATCTGCTGGAGCGCGCGCGTTACCCGGCTTAGCGCCTGGTAATGGATCGCGCTGGCGGCATCGAACTCGCTTACCAGCGGGCTGCTCTCGCGCTTGGCTTCTTCTTGCAGAAAAAACAACTCGCGGTGCTCGCGCTCCAACCGGCTGTGACGCAGCGCCAGCGCCTCCTGAACAAACAGCGTCTCGTCGGGCGCGGGCAAGGCATTGATCCGCGCTTTTTCGCGCAGGATCGACTGCAGCTCAATCGCGAGCGACGGCGGTAGTTCCTCGTTAATTCGGTCAAGCGGCGAGAGATAAAGCTGCCCCACCACCTCGATCAGCTCTGCTGGCAGAACGTGCGCCAGGTAGGTTCCCAGCGGCTCTCCGTCCTGATAGAGCCAGCCTTCCACCGCGCGGAAGATCGCCTGAAAATCCGCCCGGCGGAAGTCGTCTGCGCACAGCGGCCCCAGCGCCGGAGCCAACCCGGCATCGCGGCCCTGAAGCTCGCGCAGGCGCCGGTTGGCCGAATACAGCCACTCCGGCTGCTGGAGCAGCAGCCCCAGGCAGAAGCCTTCGCGCTGCTCGGACTGGCCCGGCGGCGCGCTCGACGCTGGCAGCGGCGCGC
>JADLHR010000264.1 GCA_020848665.1 Anaerolineae bacterium | reverse complement strand
TTGGTCTCGGAGTGCCACGTCGCCCAGCCGCGATTGATCACGCCGTGCCCGCCGTTGTACCCGGCCAGGGCCAGCCCGACGTGCCCATCCGCGATCTGAAGCCCTTCCGACAGGTAGCTCATGCCACGCTGCGCGTTGGTCTGCACGTCGAGCATGTCCTCGCCGGGCGCGAAGTGAAACGGCATCACCTGGAACAGCCCTTGCGCTCCGGCGGACGACGACACGGTCGGGTCGCCACAGCTTTCGATCTGAATGACGGTCGCGATTACGTTTGGATCGACCTGGTAGATCAGCGCCCAGGCGCGGATCATCGGCTCCCAGTACTGCACCTCAGGAGTGAAAACTGGAGAAAGAGTAGACTGCGCCGCCTCGGTGCCGACGGCGCTGGTCGCGTACAACGGGTGGTTGGTGTCTACCACACTCACGCTCTGGGCTGGATCAGTCAGGACGATCGCGGCGCCGCTGAACGAGCCGGTGAAGCCCATCAGGGCGCACAGTACGATCAGCACGATTGCCAAGCCCAGCCAGCGCGGGCCGAGCTTGCGGCGGCGGCGCTCAGGCTCCGGCGCGGTCTGCGCGGGCCGGTTTTTCGGTTGAGTTTTAGTGGTCGGTTGTTTCATCGACAGTCGGATAAAATAGAACAGATGTTCCGGTCAGGATGCCCTAAGAATACCCTAATCTGCCTCCGGAGTCAATAAGGGAGCATTAGAGAATCCATAATATTCAATTAAGATATTTCCGCAAATTTACCTCCGCGAACTGGCATTTTAGCCGAACATTATCCGCTATAATCAAGCTATAGGCGGCGTCAGAGCGAGCGCACCTTAATGCGGAGCGGCAGCCTCTTGAGCAAGCTTTTGAACGGCTCCCTGCCACCCCTGCTGGCCGAGATCGACCGGCAACTCGAGCAGGGCGATATCAGGCAGGCCGAGATCATCATCGCCCGACGCCTGCGGCGCGGACCAGTCGATGGAGCGGGGCGCAGCGCGCTGCTGCTGCGCCGCGCGCGCGTGCGATTGTTCAGCGAGAAGCCCGGCGACGCGCTGGCCGACCTGCGCGAAGCATTCGCGCTGGACTCTGATCTCACTGCGCAGCCGGAAGTGCGCGAGCTGCTGGCGGATGTGCATTTCGCCCGCTTTGAGCTGGCGCCGCTGGGGTTCGCCGACCGCGCCGACGCCGACCAGGCGCTGGCGTACTATCGCGCGCTGGCTGCCGAGCTGCCAAATTACCCGAACCAGGGTTGGGTGTCGTACCAGACCGGGCGCGTGCTGCTCAGCGCGAACCGCGTGGACGAGGCCGTCAGCCAGTTCGAGGCCGCGCTCGGCGAGCCGTCGTGGGTGGACGCGCTGCGCTCGCTGTGCTTCGAGCGCCTGGGCTTTGTCGAGCTGTTTGAGCGGCGCAACCCGGCAGCCGCGCTGGCCTGCTTCGCGCAGGCGATTGATGCCTACCCGGCGGGCGAAAACAGCGGCTGGTTGGTGCAGCTTCACATTCTGCGGAGCAGGGCGCTCCGCGAGCAGAAGGACTACATTGGCGCGCTGAACGCTGCTCGCCAGGCGCTGCGCGCGGTGGACAGCCACGCGCCGGACTACCGGCTGGCCTATTCCGAGGCGCACCTGGCGGTTGGCGAGGCGCTGGCGCACTTCCGCTCGCGCGAAGAAGACGCAATCGACCACCTGGTACGCTTTCTGCAACTGGGCCGCCAGCCGCTCGGCGTGGACGTGACCTGGGGCCGGGTCTACGAGACAATCGGCGCGCTCTCGCTGCGCCTGGGCCGCTACGGTTCCGCCGCCGAGGCGTTCGACACCGCGCTCGCCTACAACCCGACGCACCCGCTGGGCGACACGCTCCAGCTTCAGATCGCCCGCGCGCGCTACGACTTCGGCGATTACGCGCGCGCCGCGCAGACGCTTGAGTCGCTGTGCGCCGCCGCCGAGGCCGAAGGCGACATGGTGCTTGATTACCGGGTGTACAGCCTGCTGGCGGACAGCTATGCCGCGCAGGGAGCTTACCATCAGGCAGCGGACGCCTACGCGCAGGCGGTCACGCTGACTCCGTCGAGCGGCGCCGAGCGCGCGGCCCTGCTGGACGCGCACGAGCGGGCGCTGCGCCATCTGCCGCGCTCTGGTGCGATGGACAAGCAGGCCGCCGCCCGCTAAAATGGCCTGGTGGTAGCCGGTAGAGGGAAAAGGGATTTCATTGGCGGTTGTCAACGTGATTGGTGGCGGGCTGGCCGGGTCGGAAGCAGCCTGGCAACTGGCCCGACGCGGCCTGGATGTCGCGCTGTATGAGATGCGCCCGGTCCGCGCAACGCCCGCGCACCTGACGGGCTGGCTGAGCGAGCTGGTGTGCAGCAACTCGCTCGGCTCAGATTTGCCGGATCGCGCGCCGGGCGTGCTCAAGGCCGAGCTGCGGCGGCTCGACTCGCTGCTGCTGCGCTGCGCGGAAGGAGCGGCGGTTCCGGCGGGCGGGGCGCTGGCGGTGGATCGCGACCTGTTCGCCCGACAGGTGACGGAGCAGATCGCCGCGCACCCGCGCATCCACCTGATCCGCGAAGAAGTGACGCGCATCCCCGACGGTCCGACCGTGATCGCGACTGGTCCGCTGACCGCACCGGCGCTTGCCGCCGAGATCGCGGCGCTGGTTGGCGAGGAACACCTGTACTTCTATGACGCGATCGCGCCGATGGTCGAGGCGGACACGATCAACCTGGATATCGCCTTCCGTGCCAGCCGCTATGGGCGCGGGGAAGACGCCGCCGGGGATTACATCAACTGTCCGATGACGCGCGAGGAGTACGAGACGTTTATCGACGCGCTGCTGGCAGCGGAGCTGATCGACCTGCGCGAGTTCGAGCGCGACGATCCTCTGTTCTTCGAAGGCTGCCTGCCGGTCGAGCGGCTGGCCGCGCGCGGGCGCGAGGCGCTGGCCTTTGGGCCGCTCCGTCCGGTTGGCCTGCGCGATCCGCGCACTGGCAAGCGCCCGTACGCCGTCGTGCAGCTTCGGCAGGATAATCTGGCGGGTACGCTCTATAACCTCGTCGGCTTCCAGACGAACCTGCGCTATGGCGAGCAGCAGCGCGTGCTGCGCCTGATTCCGGGGCTGGGGCGGGCCGAGTTCTCGCGTTACGGGCAGATGCATCGCAACACGTTCATCAACTCGCCGCTGCACCTGCGCCCGACGCTGCAATTCCGCAACCGCGACGACCTGTTCTTCGCCGGGCAGATCACCGGCGTCGAAGGTTATGTCGGCAACATCGGGACCGGGCTGCTGGCCGGGGTCAACGCGGCGCGGCTGGTCAGCGGATGCGCGCTGTGGGAACTGCCGCGCGAGACGATGCTCGGCGCGCTGTGCTATTATGTGACGCACGCTGCGCCCGGCGATTTTCAGCCGATGAAAGCCAATTTCGGCATCCTGCCGCCGCTCGA
>JADLHR010000263.1 GCA_020848665.1 Anaerolineae bacterium | reverse complement strand
ATGCCTGCCTCGTCTCCAGCGCCATGAAGCTGCTCGATAAGGGCGTCGCCGATATCCTCATGGCCCTCCACGATGGCAACTTCGCCTCCGGTAACGTCTTCGGCGCCGCTGCCCTCGCTCCCTTCCATGATCACGAGGCGAATATTCCCGCCGACGTGATCCAGGAACTGGGCGAGGTCGCGCAGGGGCTGGGTGATGGCACGATCAGCACCGGCTACGGCGCGGGCGCGGCCCCCGAAGAGACCGAAGTCGCCGCTGAGGGCGAGCTGGGCGTGGTGACAGTCGGCATGAACGCCGAGTACCCGCCCTTCGAGTTCGTGGACGAGAACAACGAGATCGCGGGCTTCGACGTGGACCTGATGAAAGCCATCGCCGCCGAAGCAGGCTTCGATGTCGAGTTCGTCAACACCCGCTGGGACGGCATCTTCGTCGCGCTCCAGTCCGGTGAGTTCGACGCGGTCGCCAGCGCGGCCACCATCACCGAGGAACGCGAAGAGATCGTCGACTTCTCGAACCCATACTTCAACGCTGGGCAGACTATCGCGGTGCTGGAAGGTCGCGCCGGCGAGATCAGCACGCCGGATGACCTGGCGGGGCTGCGCGTCGGCGTCCAGGCCGGCACGACCGGCGACATCTGGGCGACCGAGAACATCCCCGGCGTCGAGATGGTCCGCTACGACGAGATCACGCTCGCTTTCCAGGCGCTGGCGTCCGGCGACGTTGACGCCGTCTTCAACGACGGCCCGGTCAGCGCCGACATCATCGCCAAGAACCCGGAAATGGGCGCCGTCATCGTCGGTGACCCGGTCACTGACGAACTCTACGGGATCGCAGTCAATCCGGAGCGGCCCGAGCTGCTCGACGCGATCAACGAGGCGCTGGCGGCGATCATCGCCAACGGCACCTATCGGGACATCTACATGGACTGGTTCGGCGTCGAGCCGCCGTCCATGTTCCGGCCCGCTGAATAACGTTTAGCGATTCGACAACGCCCGGTCCTCGCCTGGGGGCCGGGCTTTACTTCCCTGTCGGATGCGCAACGGCGGCCTGGGCAGAGCTAGCCAAAAAGAAAAAGCCATTCCCGGCGCGCTGCGCCGGAACTTCCTGGCAGAAGCGCCCGTCTTCTGCGCAATACAGCTTGACTCTCCAGGCGCCGGATCGCTCCGACGTTTGCGAGCCTGACTGCCGGCTGAAACACAACACTTGGCGAGAAATCTTATGCCCGAAGAGCCAGACTCCCCAGAGATCCAACCCGCCCAACCGATGCCTCCCCAGCACTCCGGGGAGGTGTACGACGATCTACAGTTTGAGCAGAAGAGACTATCGGACCGGCTGCTGAACTGGGCCGCCGGGCTGCCCTGGTGGGCTATCATCCTGGCCGTAGTCGCCATCGCCGTGATTTACTCGATGTTCACCTCGGCGGCCTATCAGAACGTGCTGCGCGCCCTGACCGATAACCCGCAGGTGTCCACCGACGACCTGTTTGATGTGGTCCAGGTCGTGGGCGAGCCGCAAATGGTGGTCGGTCGCTATGTCGGCGAGTCGCAGGACTCGGTCTCGACCGTCATCACAGGGCTGCTGGACGACGTGATCAACAGCGAACTGGTTCAGCGTTCCGGCTTCATCGTGCGCGCGGATCCGGAAGCGATCACGATCCAGACCGACGGCGAGCGCGTAACCATCCCGCGCCAGCGCATCACCGCAATGGAGCCGCCCGACGCCGCGCTTGGCGATGACGTATCGGTCGAGTACATCGAGCGTATCACGATCGCGGGCACGCTCACCGCGCGCGACGACAAGACGCTGACGATCCGCACGGTAGACGAAAAAATCGAGACATTCAGCACCGATCGCATCCTCAGCGAAGAAGTGACGACCACTCCCGGCGGAGATACGCTCGTCACGATCGAACGCGAGGGGCGCCGCTATCGCGGAACGCTCACCGCGCTCAGCCAGACAGGCGTCAGCTTGCAGACCGAGGGCGGCATCCCGACGGAGATTCGCCGCGCCGACATCGACTTCCTGTATATCCCGACCCTGACCATTGCGCTCAATGCCGAAGCCGCCGGGAGCACCGTAGCCGAAGGCGACGAGGTGCGGATCGGCTTTGTCGAGGGAACGGACATCACCGAGGCGCTGGAGCAGCTCGACGCGCTCGACGACGTGCCGGTGCCGCTGCACTACAGCGACGGTGCGGCGCGCGTCGCGCTGATCGGTTACCCGGATGTGGAAGCGGTGATGGCGGCGACGGCGTCCGGCGAGGTGGATGCGACGCTTTACCTGTCGAGCGAAGAAGATCGGCTGGCGGTCGCCGCGTGGGTGAACGACAACCCGGAGTCGGGCGTGCTCCTGCCAACGCCGCCGCGCGAGTGCCAGCGGCACTGCACCGTCACCGTCAAGCTGGTAGACGACGTGGTCGAAGGGCGCGTGAAAGAGCGCACGGCAGACAGCATCTCGGTGCAGACAGTCGCGCCGGAGTACCTGGTGATCGACCGCGATCGGATTGTGGAAAACCGGCGCACCGAGCCGGGAGTCTGCGCGCTGAACAACCTGCGCGGCTGCAACGCGGGCATCTTCCTGACGCTGCGCGTGACCTTCCTCGCCTACACGATGGCGCTGCTGATCGGCCTGATTGTCGGGCTGATGCGCGTCCAGAAGAACCCGGTGCTGTACGCCTTCTCGACGCTCTACGTCGAGGTCGTGCGCGGCATCCCGCTGTTGGTGATTCTGCTCTACGCCGGGTTCGTGGTCAGCCCCTGGCTGCGCGATAACACCCCGCTCAAGCTCAGTGACGAGTGGGAGGCGATCCTGGGGCTGTCGTTCGGCTATGGCGCGTTCATCGCGGAGATTTTTCGCGCCGGTATCCAGAGCATCAGCCGGGGCCAGATGGAAGCGGCGCGCAGCCTGGGCATGAGCTATCCTCAGGCGATGCGTCACGTTGTGCTGCCGCAGGCGGTGCGCGTCGTGCTGCCGCCGCTCGGCAACGACTTTATCGCAATGCTGAAGGACTCGGCGCTGATCTCGGTCCTGGCGCTGCCCGACCTGCTGCAACTGGGCCGCCTCTACATCTCGCGCACGTTCCGCGCCTTCGAGGGGTACAATACCGTCGCGCTGTTATACCTGCTGATGACGCTGTTCCTCTCGCTGCTTGTTCGCATTATCGAGCGGCGCAGCCGGCTGCCCGGTTAGACCAGGATAGACGCACATGGCGCACGAAAACGCGGCATCTCAAACACCAATTATCCAGATTCAGAACGTCCACAAGCGTTATCACACCCTGCGCGGGACGGTCCACGCGCTGCGCGGCGTCAGCCTGGAGGTTCGCCCCGGCGAGGTCGTCGTGATCGTTGGGCCGAGCGGCTCCGGCAAGAGCACCCTGCTGCGCTGCATCAACCGCCTGGAAACAACCGACGCGGGCCGGAT
>JADLHR010000262.1 GCA_020848665.1 Anaerolineae bacterium | reverse complement strand
TCGTTCAACACTTCGGTGGTCAGGCATTGAAGCGCCTGCCAGACCGAGTCACGCGCTTCGGGAGGATCGCCTCCCATAAGTTCTTTGTACCAGTTGGCAATAATCGGGTGAATCTGGTCGCAGGCGGAGCCTTCGTCGAGCCGGTCGTTGGCAAGCTTCTCGAACTCTTCCAGCCAGTCGGGTTGGTTAGCATCATGTGGGTCGGTCATGGCATCGCTCCTGGCATGGCGGACGAGTATTTAATCCCACACTGAGGATTATGCAGAGTCTAGCAATTCGTGGATCGTGGCGCAATCGAGGCGGGATAGTCGCGCGCCTGACGGCCCCGACAACTCAAGCGCGCGGCGGCCAGATTTCAGCCTGATCGACAACCTGCGCGGCGGTCCACAGCGTCTGCGCGGCACGCTCGACTGTCAGCGGGCTGATCTCGTGGATCGTATCGGTGCGGCGTCGCCAGTTCGGGATATGGCCGCTGACGCGATCGTAGGCCATCAGCCCAACCGCCATCAGATCGCGGTCACGCAGGTTGGACACTTCGTCGAGGCTGAGCATGGCCTTGCCCATCAGCCCCAGGTCGGGGCGCGCGTCGGCGACGCGCTCCATCACACGGACCGCTTCGGGATGCGGGTGGTAATATGCGTAGGGGCTGATACCGTGGCGCGTCACCCAGCACAGCTCGCCTGCGCCAACGTTGCTGACCACGACCCACAGCGCGTCGGCCCAGGGAGCGCCGTACTCGATCGCCAGCCGGTCGGCCCCAGCGGAGACAGCGGTCGCGCTGCCGGTGAATGCCAGCACGACCTCAGTGTTTTCGAGCGGGACGCGTCGCAGCGCGCGGGCCAGCGCCAGCAGCGCCGCCACGCCGGAAGCGTTGCCATTCGCCCCGGCGACCGGCGGGCCGCTCTCATCCAGCGCCGCCAGCCCCGCCCCGCCAAGCGCCAGCCCAGCGATCGCGGCGCGGAGTGTGCGCCAACGCTGCCCATCCCCGGCGAGCGCCGTCAGCACGCCGCCAACCAGCGCCAGCAGCGTCACCGCGCCGAGCGTGCGCGGAAGCTGCCCCACCCAACGGCTGCCGGTCGTCATGCGGTGCACCCCCGAATCGAGGTGCGCGACGAAGACGACGCGCCGCCGCGCAGCGTGGCGCGGCGGAATCCGCACGATGACGTTGCCGGACTCGCCCTGCGCCAGCACCCCCTCGATTGGCCCCGGACGCGCGAGGAAGGCGTCGCGGCTGAGGATGCTCAGCCCGACCGATACCAGCCCGGCGGTCCAGCGACCTGTCCGGCCAGAGCGTAGACCGCCGAGCAGCGCCAGTCCGGCCAGCGCCGAGATCGGCGCGATACGCCAGCGAAAACCGGGCACCGTCCGAAACGGCTGGTTGATCAGCTCCCATTGGCTGCTGAGCGCGCGGATCGAACTGTGGACATACGCGGCGGCGGCGCGCTCGCCCGCGCTTGCCGGGCGGCGCGGGCCGATCACCACGCTCAGGTGGCGCACGTCGTCCATCATGTTCTCCGCCGACAACTCAACCGGCACGTTGGGGTCAATCGCCGTCGATTTCATGGCTGGCTCCTGCTGGATCGCGCTGATTCAAGTATGCCGCAAGAGCGAGGAACGTGCACCTGTTGGCGGTTCATTCTCAGTGACGATTGACTTGACAGGCGCGTTCCACGTGCTAATCTGGCAGACACACTCGCAACGCACACAAGCGAAGGGAACAGCCAGACAATGCCGGTCTATGAATTTCGCTGCAACGCCTGCGGGCGCAAGGTCGCGCTACGCTACACCTCGATTGCGGAGTACAGCGCGGCGACGCCCGCCTGTCCGCGCTGCCAGAGCACTGACCTCACCCGCCTGATCTCGCGCGTGGCGATCAAACGCTCGTCGCTATCGCGCCTGTTTTCCAGCGACGTGGAAGACGATTCGGCCTTCGACGACCTGGAAAACGCCGATCCGGCCACCTTGGGGCGGATGCTGCGCGAAATGGGCGACGAGGTCGGCGAGGATATGGGGCCGGAGTTTGACGAGGTGATCACCCGGCTGGAGCGCGGTGAGTCACCGGAAGACATCGAGGCGACTATGCCCGATCTGGCCGACGATATGGGCGGCATGGGCGGGAGTATGGGCGGCATGGGTGGAGCCGCGCCGGGCGCGAGTGATTTCGGCGACGACCTCGTTTAGAGGCTGTTATGCACTTCGTAGTCTGGTTTCCAGGCCACCCCCCCATCCTTCCGACCTCCGGTCGGTTCCTTCCCCCAGAACGAGGGAAGGAAAAAAGCCGGATGGACTCCCCTTCCCTCATTTTGGGGGCAAGGGGCCGGGGGATGGGGGGCTTTACCCGGCACAAGTGCATAACACGCTCTAGGCGAATGAACGCAAGCCACGATCGCGCCCGGTAGCTGTCGCGGGGGGCCTCCCCCTGGGAGCCGCCGCTCACTCGCCAGCCAATAACCCGAAAAACGGGCGGGCGCAGCAAGCTGCGCCCCCAGGATTCTGATCTGACTACTACTGACGTTCCTGATTAACCGCTGCTTACGGGCAGGGCTGGATGATGGCTTCCGGCGCGGGCGGCGCGATCGGCGCGATCCCGCCCCACTGCGTCACGTCGAACGTCATTGCCACGCGCTGCGCGTGATCGGTGTTGTGATAGATGCTCTCCAGCCGGAGCAGCGCGCCGGTCGCCTCGT
>JADLHR010000261.1 GCA_020848665.1 Anaerolineae bacterium | reverse complement strand
TTCTGGTTCCACAAAAAGAGCGCGATGCAGGCGGGCGTCAAGGCGTTCATGACGACGCGCGTGGCCGACGTGCTGATGCTGGTCGGCATCGGCTACCTGTTCATCGAGGCGGGCACGCTCAACTTCCGCGACATCCTCTATAACGAGGAAATGCTGCACACCCTCAGCGACCCGGCGCTCTCGCCGGGCGTGCTGTTCGGCGGCAGCGTGGCGGCCATCGTCGGCATCTTGCTGGTGATCGGCACCATCGGCAAAAGCTCGCAGTTCCCGCTGCACGTCTGGCTGCCGGACGCGATGGAAGGCCCGACGCCGGTCAGCGCCATGATCCACGCCGCGACGATGGTTTCCGCCGGCGTGTACATGCTGGTCCGTATGTTCCCGCTGCTCTCGGCCGGGGCGGACTTCCACCACGGCGAGTTCAGCGCGCCGATGATCCTGATGGGGCTGGTCGGCGGCTTCACCGCGCTGTTCGCGGGCGTGCTGGCGGTCGGCCAGAACGACATCAAGCGCATCCTGGCCTATTCGACGATCAGCCAGCTTGGCTTCATGGTCGCGGCGCTGGGGATCGGCGCGTGGGTCGCGGCGGCGTTCCATCTGATCAACCACGCCTTCTTCAAGGCGCTGCTGTTCATGGCGTCCGGCGTGGTGATCCACGCGATGGAGCACGGCGAGCACGAAGCGCACGAGCACGGCGAGCCGCACCACCCGCACCCGGAGCCGGACGGGCTGGTGATGGACTATGTCGCCCCGGCCAACGACGTGCGGCGCATGGGTGGCCTGTTGGACCGCATCCCGCTGACCGCGATCACGATGGCGATTGGCGGGCTGTCGCTGGCGGGCTTTCCGCTGATTACGGCCGGGTTCTGGTCGAAGGACGAGATCATCGCGGACGCCTGGCATGGGACCGGCGAAGGCTACCCGCTGGCGTTGTTCGTGCTGATCATGCTGGTTACTGCCGCGCTGCTGACTGCGTTCTACACCGCGCGGATGTGGTTCATGACCTTCTGGGGAGCGCCGCGCACGGCCTCCGCCGCGCACGCCGGGATCGGCACGTTCCGCAACCGGTGGGTGAACTCGCGCTGGGCGGCGGCGCGCCGCCTGGAAGGCGTGCCGATCACGCGCCAGGACGCGACGAGCGCAGCACAGATGGAGATTCCGCTGGTCGTGCTGGCGTTCTTCGCCATCTTCGCCGGGTTCATCGGCGTGCATACCGACTTTCCGCTGCTCGGCGCGCTGGATAACCCGCTGCACGAGTTCCTGGGCGGGACGCTGCTGGAACATCCCACCGCGCTCGAACTGGACGGGCTGCCGGTGCTGCTCAGCGTGGTGATCGCGCTCGGCGGCCTGGGGGTGGGCTGGTGGCTGTACGGGCGCCGCCCGCTGGCCGAGAGCGAGGTCGACCCAACCGAGCGGGCGCTTGGCGCGGGCGTGTGGCGCGCGCTGCAAAACCGCTTCTACATCGACCTGCTGTACCGGCGCTATCTGCTGCGCCCGGCGGAGTGGTTCGCCACGAATGTCGTGATTCAGGCGATCGACAAAGAGACGATCGACGGCGTGCTGGAGACGATCGCCGAAAGCTTTATTTGGCTCGGCGAGGCGTTCAAGCGGTTTAACACGGTCGTGATCGACGGCGTGGGCGATGGCATCCCGCGCGCGATTGGCGACTTCGCCGCGTGGTTCCGCCAGATCCAGACCGGGCGGATTCAGCAATATCTGCTGTTCGTCACGCTGGGGCTGCTGGCGATTGGCACGCTGTTCTTGCTCCAGGTTCTCTAAAGGCGGAGGCGCAGCGCAATGTTCGATTTCATTCCGGGAGACTTTCTCACGACGCTGACCCTGCTGCCGCTGCTGGGCGCGGTGGTGGTTTTCGCGCTGCCGCGTGACAAGCCGCAGCTGGCGCGCTGGCTGGCGCTGGGAGTCAGCCTGGTTGTGCTGGTGATGGCGATCGTGGTCTTTGCCAACGTGCAGTCCAATCCGCCGGGGCCGGACGAGTGGGCCTACGAGTACCAGGTGGAGTGGTTCCCGCTGCTCAAAGCCTCGTGGCACGTCGGGGTCGATGGCCTCAGCGCGACGATGGTGCTGCTGACCGGGCTGCTGGTCCCGCTGGCGATTCTGATCTCGTTCGAGGTGACGGACCGCGTCCCGCAGCATATGGCGCTATTCCTGTTTCTGGAAACGGGCATGCTCGGCGTGTTCGTCGCGCTCGACATGATGATCTTCTTCCTGTTCTGGGAGCTGGGCCTCATCCCGATGTACTTCCTGATCTTCCTGTGGGGCGGCGAGAACCGGCGCTATGCGGCCAACAAGTTCTTCCTGTACACGATGGCCGGGTCCCTGGGGCTGCTGCTCGCTACGCAGTTGATCGGGCTGTCGGTTGGCAGCTTTGACATCCCGGTGATGCTGCGCGAGTGGCCGATCTTCACCGGGCAGGCGAACACGATCCTCGGCGTCAACGTCGATGTGGCGAAATACTACGCGCTGCTTGGCTTTGCGATTGCGTTCCTGATCAAGATTCCAGCGTGGCCGTTCCACACGTGGCTGCCGGACGCGCATACCGAGGCGCCGACCGGCGGCTCGATGCTGCTGGCGGGCGTGCTGCTGAAGCTCGGCGCGTATGGGTTCCTGCGGCTGGCGATCCCGCTCTTTCCGCGCGAGTGGGTGGTGCAGCGCACGCTGGTCAGCCTCGACTACAACCTGGCGAGCATCCTCGGCCTGCTGGCCGTGCTGGGGATCATCCTCGGCGCGCTGGCGGCCTGGGGCCAGGAAGACTTCAAGCGGCTGGTGGCGT
>JADLHR010000260.1 GCA_020848665.1 Anaerolineae bacterium | reverse complement strand
TGAGGGAAGGGGAGTCCGCTCTGTTTTTTCCTTCCCTCGTTCTGGGGGAAGGAAAGCCGACCGCAGGTCGGAAGGATGGGGGGATGGCCTGGAAACCAGACCACGAAGTGCATAACAGCCTCTAGGCTATCGGCTAACTGCTGCTGTTTAGTATATGAGCGCGCGATCACGCCACCGGGCGGCTGGCGACCAGGATCGTCCATTCGCCCTTCTGCGTAACCTTGCCCTCCTGGTTGACTACCTGCACGTCGAACGAGACGAAGCCGCCGCCAGCGGCTTTCATCTCGCGCTTCCTGGTAACCTTGACCTGCACGCGAATCGTGTCACCGATCACGATCGGCGCCCGGAACTTCCATTCCAGCCCGGTAAAGGCCAGCACCGTGCCGTCGAGAAAGCCGAGCTGGTACGACAGCCCGCTGGCAACCGACAGCCCCAGCAGCCCGTGTGCGACGCGCTGGCCGAACTGCGTCCCGGCGGCGTAGGCAGCGTCGGTGTGCATCGGGTTGAAGTCACCCGACAGCCCGGCGAAGCTGACGATGTCGGCCTCGGTGATCGTCCGGCCCTGCGTTTCCAGCGCCATGCCTTCTTCGAACTGCTCAAAATACAGCCCGCGGGGTGCTCGCTCGTCGGTCATGTCTGCCCTCTGCTCCTGCGCGTGCGGTTTAGAAATGTTAACGAAACTGCCCGCGATTCTAGCGCAGGCAGCGGTGCAAGGAAAATTCAGCGGTTAGCAGCGCGCAGTTAACATTAAGCAACGGGCAATAACAGCCAGTCTGGGCGCTCACGTGTCCGGCGAGAAGACAGATGCCGCGCCCGGCCTCGGCTCCTGGCTAACGGCTAACCGCTAATTGCTTCCTTGAAATCGTAAATCCCATCGCGGATCGCCCAGCGCCCGTCGCCGTTGGCGCAGACGACCGTCTCACCATCGTCGTGCAGCGGACCGCCGCAGCTCAGGCACTTGAACAGCGGCCCGTCGAGCGCCGCGACCGGTTCGCTGCCCACTGCCCGGTTGCGCGTAAAAACGCTCGGCGAATACGGCGCCCAGTCGCCGGTCGGTTGGAGCAGCCGGTCAAGCGCGACCAGCAGCCGCGTCGGGACCGCGCGCTTCAGCGCGCCCAGCCGGAAGTACGACAGCGCGCGCTGCCGCTCGGTGACGAAGCCCGCTGCGCGCAGCCAGTTTTCCATCGCGTCGGGGTGGAAGTCGAAGTTGAGCGCGACGAACTCGACCGGCGCCGGGTTGAACGGATCCCACGCCTGGCGCTTCAGCCAGTAGCGGGCGATAGCCTTGAGGTTGCGCTTATTGGCGTATTCCAGCACGAACGTTGCGCCCGGCGCAAGCGCGGCGCGAACCTGGCGCAGCGCGGCGGGCGCATCCGCCATATGGTGGATCACGCGCTCCATCAGCGCGGCGTCGCAGCTTCCGTCCGCCAGCGGCAGATGATAGATGTCCGCCGCGACGAAGATGTAACGCGGGTCGCGTCCGAGGTGCGCCTGCGCTTCGCGCAGCATAGTGCGCGAGTAGTCGAGCACAATGACCTGGTCATAGCCACCCAACTCGCCGGTCATACGCCCGAAACCGGCGCCCAGGTGCGCGATCCGCCGTCCGCACGGCGGCAGCAGCGCGCGCAGCGCGACTCGCTCGGTCAGGTCCTCGTAGTCGCGCCCCTGACCTTCCCAGAACTCGGTGCGATAGCGCGAGCCTTCGTAGTCACAGACCGGCACGCTCGTTTCGTTCACAAGCAGTTCTCCTCGATGCGGTCAGCCGCCCGGCGGGCTGATGGCAGCGCCTGTTTCGGAGCGCACGCCGGTCGTGAAGCCCGGCCAGGGATCGGCGCTCTCGGCGCTCGGTGCGAGCAGGTTCACCCCGTCGCCCTGCCACGCGTTGATCAGAAAGTCTGGCACCTGGCCCCATCGCTCTGGCAGGTGATCGAGTACGCGCACATATGGCTCCAGCAGTTCGCGCAGATTGACGAAGGGATCGTGCAGCTGCGTCTCGTTCAGCGGAATCTCAACCTCGACCGGCAGATCGACCGGGATTTGCGTGTTGACCGGGACGTTCATACTAAACCGGACCGGCAGCACCAGGTTCTGCGGCAGTACGATATCGACCCGCCCGTTGATCAGCCCGCCGCCGCCCGGCAGCGTAAAGGTCGCGTTGGCCGCCAGCGGGACATCAGCGGTCAGCACCACGTCCGTCTGCTGGTTGACCGGCAGATCGAAGATCACCGGGATGTTGTCGCTGACTTCGATCGTGCGGATGATCACCGCCTCGTCCAGGCCGACGAAGTTGCGGTGCAGGCCATCGACCAGCGGCTCGACGATCCCGTTCTTAATCTGAAACACCTGCATCAGCAGCAGAATCGACACGACCAGCAGGACCATGTTGGTGATGAACGAAATCCAGATGGCGACGGTCTTAAAGCTGTTCCACCACACGCGGAACTGCTGCATGGCGGGCCTCCTTGAGTTTGCCGGGGGCCGCAGGGCGCAGGCCGCGCGGCGTGCGCAGATCATAACACCGGCGTCAAGG
>JADLHR010000259.1 GCA_020848665.1 Anaerolineae bacterium | reverse complement strand
GCTGCCAGCAGCGGAGTAAACGGAAGCTGCCCGCCAAGCACCGCCCATCCAAGTGCCAGAAAAAGGTAGTTCAGTACAACAAACGTCGCCAGTGGATACCGCTTCACGACTGAAAACATGGGTTTTACCTCCCACAGCAAGCGTCTTGGCGCTGCGTGTTAGCACACACCTCAGCTCGCTTCGCCTTACAATGCCAACGTCACCGCATATATCGAAGTGCACAGAAGGAGGAGTAATGGGCTAGCTTATATCATAATAAAAATAATCTGTGTGAACATTATATGTGCAAACAACGGGAGATTCGCTATAGGTTCCCTAAAGGATACATTGGGTGAAGCCTGGGACAAAACGGTGCGCCAGGGTAATCCTTGCGATTCGCTGCCAGGCCGCAACAACGAGAGTATAATGCACCGCGTGCCGCTCGTTTTCTAGGGAGTAGCTGATGACCATCACAGTCGAAGTTGAGCCGCTCTCGCTGACCCTCCGCACGCCGTTCACCCTGTCATATGGCACAACGACTGTGCGCGAGAACCTGCTGATCCGCCTGCGCACCGGCGATCAGATCGCGCTGGGCGAAGCGGCGATAGTCCCGTACTATCACGAGACCGCCGGGCGCGTCGCAGCTTATGTCACCAGTCCGGCCGTGCTCGGCGCACTTAACCGCGATCCGCTGCACCTGGAAGACGCGCTCAACGCGCTGCCGCGCACGCCATCCTCGTTCGCGCGCGCCGCGCTCGACATCGCCCTGCACGACCGCTGGGGATCGGCGCTCGGCGAGCCACTTTACCGGCTGTGGGGCCTCAACCCCCAGCGCATCCCGGCGACTTCGTACACAATCGCGATGGATGATGACGAAGCTGCCTACCTTGAGCGCGTTCGGGCCGCCGGTCAGCAGTTCGGCCTGCTCAAGCTCAAGGCGGGCAGCCCGGCCGGGTGGGAGCGTGACTGGCAGCGCATCCGGGCAGCACGCCAGGTTACTGGCGCCGCGTTGTGCGTGGACGCGAACAATGGCTGGGACCGCGCCGCCGCGCAGGCGATTATCCCCCGGCTGGGCGAGCTGGGCGTGGTGTTTGTCGAACAGCCGCTGCCGCGCGATGATCTGGACGGCTGGCGCGAGGTCCGCCGCGCCCTGCCCGCCGATCACCCGCCGCTGTTCGCCGACGAAGCGGTGCAGGGCGTCGAGAGCGTCGCGCCGCTGGCCGGGCTGGCGGACGGCATCAACATTAAGCTCGCCAAGTGCGGCGGCCTGCGTCCGGCCCGCGACATGATCGCGCTGGCGCGCGCTTTTGGGATGCAGGTCATGATCGGCTGCATGGTCGAAAGCTCGGTCGCGGTGACCGCCGCGGCGCACCTCGCGCCGCTGGCGGATTACGCCGATCTTGATGCCAACCTGCTGATCGCCAACGATCCGTTTGAAGGCGTGCTGCTTAAGGGAGACCGGCTGATCCTGCCCGACCGGCCAGGGCTGGGGGTGACCGCGCATGTTGCCGACTGAGCTGTCTGGCGCGCTGTTGAACGAGTCGATCCGCTATGAGAACGGCGCGCTGTGGTGCGACGGCGTGCCACTCGATGCGCTCGCGGATGCGGTCGGCACACCCGCCTACGTCTACAGCGCGGCGCGCCTGAGAGCCAACGTCGCACGCCTGCAGGCCGCCTTCGCGCCGCTGAACGCCACGATCCACTACAGCCTGAAAGCCAACGCGAATCTCGCGATCGTGCGCTTGCTGGCGGGCCTCGGTCTGGGCATGGACGCGGTCAGCGGCGGCGAGATCGACCGCGCCTTACGGGCTGGCGTCGATCCGGCCCGGATCGTCTTCGCGGGTGTCGGCAAGACCCCGGCAGAGCTGGCCTACGCGCTGGACGCAGGCGCTGGCTGGATCAACGTCGAGAGCCGCGACGAGCTGCGCCTGCTGGACCGGCTCGCGGCGGAGCGAAAGGTCCGCCCGCGTGTCGCGCTGCGGCTGAATCCTGGCATCAGCGCGCGCACGCACCCGCACATCGCCACCGGGCATTTCGGCGCCAAGTTCGGGATCGCGCCGGAAGTCGTCGCGGATATTCTGGCGCACCAAAGCGCGGCGCCGCACGTTGCCATCGAGGGGCTGCACGTCCACATCGGCAGCCAGCTTGGCCGCGTTGAGGAAACAATCGAGGCCGTGCGCGAGGCGCAATCGCTCGCCGCGCCCTACCGCACGCTGCGCACGCTGAATATCGGCGGCGGCTTCCCGGTCGCCTACACCGGCGCGGAGAGGTACCCCGATCCGGTTCAGTTCGCCGCTGCGCTCGCACCACTGCTGAACGGCTGGCAGGTCAAGCTGGAGCCGGGCCGCTCAATCATAGCCGACGCTGGTCTGCTGCTGGTCAGCGTGCTCTACGTCAAGCATCAGGGAGGGCACCGTTTCGTCATCACCGATGGCAGCATGACCGAGCTAATCCGCCCGGCGCTGTATGAGGCGGTGCATCCGGTTATCCCGCTGCGCGCGGCTCCAGTAGCCGGTCCTGCGATTGTCGCCGGGCCGGTCTGCGAAAGCGCCGACGTGCTCCACCGGGGCGCGGACCTGCCACCGCTGGCGCCGGGCGACCGGCTGGCGGTGCTGGTCGCCGGAGCCTATGGAATGGCGATGGCGTCCAACTACAACCTGCGTGTGAAGCCGCCCGAAGTGCTGATCGAGGATGATACGTGGCGTGTCGTGCGGCGGCGCGAAACGTGGGATGATCTGCTGCGCCTCGAAGAAGACGTATAATGGCAAAGACTCGCTACCGATCGATCACCGCGCGCAGCACGCCGTCCGCAGCCCGCAGCAGCGCGCGTGCTTCGTCGGGCGAGACGCCGCGCCGCGCCATGACAATCGCGGGCTTGACCTCGTCCCCGGTCAG
>JADLHR010000258.1 GCA_020848665.1 Anaerolineae bacterium | reverse complement strand
CAGCAAAAGCTGCTGATGCCGTCCACGCCGTCCAGCAGCGGTGACAGCGAACAGGGGGGCCAGGCCGCCGCGATGACGCGCCAGATGACGACGATTATGCCGCTGATGTTCGGCGTGTTCTCGCTGTCGTTCGCGTCCGGCCTATCGATCTACTTCATCGCGTCGAACCTGATCGGTATCGCGCAGTACGCGCTGATGGGCAAGGCCAGCCTGAGCAACCTGACAGGTCGCGCGCCCGCCTCGGCAGACACGAAAAAGGCCCCGGCTGTGGTCGAAGGCGAAGCCGTGGCCGTCGATGATCCACCTGCGAGCGAGAAACCCGCGCGCAGCGAAGGGAAAGCCAGGCGCGCCCAGCAGAAAACCCAGGCGCAGAAATCACCAGCGCCTGCGCCGAAGCCGAGCGCACCGATGGCTCCGATTGTGAAGCCGAAGCGCGCCGGGATCCGTGATACGCGCACGGAGCGCCGGACCAAGAGCAAAGCCAAGAGTTGATTCTTTACCCGCAGAGGGGGTGTCATGAGCGAAACGCGGTCTGTCGAAACGACTGCTGCCGACATCGAAACGGCAATCGAGATCGGCCTTAAGCAGCTTGATGTGGCGCGCGAAAGCGTAATCGTCGAGATTCTGGAAGAACCCAGCCGGGGTATTCTGGGTCTGGGCGCGCGCCAGGCGCGGATTCGCCTGACGACCGCCGCCCCGCCGCGTTATCAGGCGCCTCCGCCTGCGCCCGCGCCCGAAACGCCGCCTGCTCGCCCGGAGCCGCGCCCGGAGCCGGAGCGCCGCTCGCGTCCGGAGCCGCGCCCCGCGCCCCGCTATGATGAGCCACGCTATGAGGCGCCCGAAGACGAGGACGAACTGGACGAGGAGCACGTCACTCCTACGCCCGAAGCGGAATTGGATGACGACGCCCGCGTAGGCCGCGCTACCTTGCAGGAGCTGCTCGGCAAGATGGACATCCGCGCCGAGGTGATCGCCTTCCGCGCGGAGCCGGAAGAAGGCGAGGAAGCGCCCTGGGTGCTGCAAATTCGCGGGCGTGACCTCGGCACGCTGATCGGGCGCCGGGGCGAGACGCTCGCCGCGCTGCAATACATCACGCGCCTGATCGCCAGCCGCGATCTGGAGCGCCGCGCCAATATCGTGCTCGATGTCGAGGGCTACAAGGCCCGCCGTGAGAAAGTCCTGCGCCGCCTGGCGGAGCGCATGGCCGATCAGGCGCTGCAACTGGGCCGTACCGTCTCGCTGGAGCCGATGCCGCCTTACGAGCGTCGCATCGTGCACCTGACGCTGCGCGATCGGATGGATGTGATAACCGAGAGCGTCGGCGAAGGCGAAAACCGCAAGGTCACGATCATCCCGCGCCGCCGCTAAACGCCCGGTTGCGCCGTCCATTTCGTGCTGCGCCCTGCCGGGTGGCGGCGCGTTGTTTGGCGTCTGATCAGGCGCCAGGGCCGCGCGGTGTCTGGGATTTCCTGCGAGCCGCACCGGCCAGGGAGACTCATGCCAAACGCTACCGAGATCGTACCGGACTACCTGCTGATCGGTCATATCACGCACGACGTGACGCCTTACGGCCCGCAGTTAGGTGGGACCGTGTCGTACGCTGCGCACACGGCGGCGGCTTTCGGGCTGAATGTCGCCCTGCTGACCAGCACGGCGCCCGACGAGCCGCTGCTGGAGCGTCTGCCAGAGAGCGTAACGGTCCTCAGCATCCCCGCCGGGCAGACGACGACCTTCGAGAACATTTACCAGCCAACCGGGCGCGTGCAGTACATGTATCACCGCGCGCGCACGCTCGAAGTCTCAATGCTGCCTCCGGCCTGGCGCCGGGCGCGTATGGTGCATTTCGCGCCAATTGCTTATGAGGTAGACCCGGCGTTCGCCGATGTGTTCGCCCAGACGCCGCTGTGCGTTACGCCGCAGGGCTGGATGCGCCACCGCGAGCCGGATGGACGCATCCGCCAGATCACGTGGGACGCCGCCTCAACTGTGCTGCCGCGCTCCGATCTGGCCGTTCTCAGCATTGAGGACATCCAGCACGATCCCGGCCTGGAAGCGGTCTTCGCCGCGCTCGCGCCGGCGCTGGTCATGACGCGCGCCGAGCAGGGCGGGACCGTCTATCTGCATGGCAAGCCGCACACCTACGCCGCCTATCCGGCAGAGCAGGTCGATCCGACCGGAGCCGGGGATGTCTTCGCGACGGCGCTGCACATTGTGCGGACCCAGCTTGGCGATCTGTGGCAGGCGCTGGAAGTCGCGGCCCGGCTGGCGGCGAATTCGGTCACGCGGCGCGGATTCGCCGGGGCGCCGACCCCGGATGAGGTCACGGAGGCGCTGGCCGCCGTATCGCCCTCCAACCGCTAACCCGCGCCGTGACGTAGAGCGTCGGGTGATGGAGAAACTTCGATGATTGAGCGGATCATTCTCAACGCGCAGATCACCACCCTGAACCCGACGCAGCCCCGCGCGAGCGCCCTGGCGATTGCCGGTCCTCGGATCGCGGCGGTTGGCGACGACGACACAATCCGCACGCTGGCCCGCCCACACACCATTATCGAGAATGCCGGCGGGCGCCCGATCATCCCCGGCCTGATCGACGCGCATATTCATTGGGAAGGCGTCGCGCACAGCCTGGCGTCCGTAGATGTGTTCGAGGTCCCCAGCAAGGCCGAGGCGCTGCGCCGCGTCGCGGAACACGTGCAGCACACCCCGCCGGGCGAATGGATCGTTGGACGCGGCTGGTCGCAGGCGTACTGGGCGGACCAGACGTTCCCGACTGCCGCCGATCTCGACACCGTCGCGCCGCACAACCCGGTCTATCTCAGCGCCAAGAGTGGGCACGCCGCCTGGGTCAACTCGGCGGCGCTGCGCGCGGCGGGCCTCACGGTGAACACGCCGGACCCATCTGGCGGCAGCGTGCAGCGCGATTCCACCGGGCGCCTGACCGGGTTGCTGCTCGAAGCGCCCGCGATGGAACTGGTGGCCCGCCACATCCCCAGCCTGGCGCCGGAGCAAACCGCCAGCCTGATGCTTGACGCGCAGCGGCGGGCGTGGGCGTCTGGCCTGACCGGAATCCACGATTTCGATGATCCAAGCTGCCTGGTGGCGCTGCAACTGCTGCGCGAGCGCGGCGAACTGGGCCTGCGCGTGGTCAAGAACATCAACGATCCGTACATCGAGCACGCATATGCGCTCGGCCTGCGCTGGGGCTTCGGCGACACGTGGCTGCGCCTCGGCGGGCTGAAGATTTTCGCGGACGGGGCGCTCGGCCCGCGCACCGCGCACATGATCGCGCCCTACGAGGGCGAGCCAGACAACTACGGTATCGTTGTGACCGACAAAGAGCAGATGCACGAGTGGACGCTGCGCGCCAGCCTGGCCGGGATTCCCTCGACCATCCACGCCATCGGCGACCGCGCGGTGCACGACGTGCTGGACGTGTACGAGGCGGTCCGCCAGGCAGAAGCCGCGCGCGGCATCCCGCCGCAGGTGCGCCGCCACCGGATCGAGCATGTCCAGATCATTCACCCCGACGACGCGGCGCGGCTGGGCCAGCTTCAGATCATCGCGTCGATGCAGCCGCTCCACGCCACGTCCGACTACGAGATGGCCGAGCGGTACTGGGGGGCGCGCGCCGGAATGAGCTACAACTGGCGGCTTCAGCTTGAGGCGGGCGCGGTGCTGGCGTTCGGCTCGGATGCTCCGGTCGAGCCATTTGAGCCGATGAAGGGGATTTACGCCGCTGTGACGCGCCGCCGCCCGGACGGATCGCCAGGGCCGGAGGGCTGGTTCCCGGAGCAGCGCCTGAGCATTGACACGGCGCTGCGCGCCTTCACGCAGGGGCCAGCCTACGCCGCCGGGATGGAGCGCGACCTGGGGATGCTCGCGCCGGGCTTCCTGGCCGATCTGCTGGTGCTCGACCGCGACCT
>JADLHR010000257.1 GCA_020848665.1 Anaerolineae bacterium | reverse complement strand
TCTACGACCTGTATGCGCTGGGCTGGATCGACCGCATCCCCCGGCTGATCGGTGTGCAGGCCGAGGGCAGCGCAGCCTGTTACCAGGCGTGGAAGTCCGGCGCGGACCCGGCGACGATGGCGCCGATCCACGCGCAGACGGTGGCGGACAGCATCGCCGCCGATCTCCCGCGCGATCGCGTCAAGGCGGTGCGGGCGATCCGCCAGATGGGCGGGGCGTTTGTGACCGTTCCGGACGACGCGATTCTGGCGGCGATTCCACTGCTGGCCCGGCAGAGCGGCGTCTTCGCCGAGCCAGCGGCGGCAGCGGCTTATGCGGGCGCGCGAGCCGCGCTGGACAGCGGCGCGCTGAGCGCGTCGGAGCGCGTCGCGCTGATCGTTACCGGCAGCGGCCTGAAGGATATTCGCAGCGCGATGCGCGTGGCCGGATCTGGCTACCCGGTTGCGCCTGATCCTGACGAGGTCGAGAAAATCCGCGTGGCGCTCGGCTTGCCAGCGTTGAAATAGGGGGCGCGGAACGGGATGAGTGGCGCGGCGTAAATCGCGCCCAGTACCGGAATCCGTTACAATTTGCTACAGCGTCGCCAGCTTACGCACACTGAGGGAGCGGTCATGCCCGCAACACCTGTTTTCTCGATCATCGCGCCGGTGTTCAACGAGGAGCCGATCATCCCTGAGCTGTACCGGCGGCTGGTGGAAGTCATGGACTCGACCGGCGAGCCGTGGGAGCTGGTGATGATCAACGATGGCAGTCGTGACGGCTCCGCGCGCGAGATGCATGCGCTTCAGGAGCGTGATCCTCGCGTGCGCGTGGTGAACTTCGCGCGCAACTTCGGGCACCAGAACGCAGTGACGGCGGGCATGGACTACGCGCGCGGGCAGGCGATCGTGATCATCGACGCCGACCTGCAAGACCCACCTTCGGTCATCCTGGACCTGATCGCCAAGTGGCGCGAGGGCTATCACGTCGTCTACGCGGTGCGATCCGAGCGGCGCGGCGAAACGTGGTTCAAGCAGATGACCGCCAAGCTGTTTTATCGTGTGATTTACCGTATCACTGATGTCGATATCCCGCTCGACACTGGTGACTTCCGGCTGATGGATCGCCAGGTGGTGGATGCGGTCAAGACCATGCGCGAGCACAACCGCTTCATCCGGGGCCTGACCAGCTGGGTCGGCTTCCGGCAGACGGGGGTGCAGTACGTCCGGCAGGAGCGCTTCGCTGGGCAGACGAAATACCCGCTGCGCAAAATGCTGCGCTTCGCGCTGGACGCGATCACGGGCTTCTCGTACTTTCCGCTCCAGGTCATGATCTACGCCAGCCTGGTTCTGGCCCTGATCGCGGTGCTGGCCGTGCCGATCGTGGCGGTGCTGCGGCTCTCGACCGGCAAAGAAATCTTCGAGGGTCAGGCGACAACGCTGGCGGTGTTGCTGCTGCTCAGCTCGTTCCAGTTGTTCTTTTTCTTCATCATGGGCCAGTATGTGGCTCGTATCTACGACGAGGTGCGCCAGCGCCCGCTTTACATCGTGTCCGAGGTCTGGGACGACTCGTCCGCCAGGAACCGGCCCAATGGGAGCGAACAGGCACCTGCCGCGCCGAGCGACGATAATCCGCTCGCGGATGATCCATCGCCCGCCGAGCGAAGGAAGGAGCTGTTGTTGTGATGGACCCAGGCCAGCCCGGCGATCGCGCGCCTGACGATATGGAGCGTATTCAGCGGTATCGCGCTCTCGTGCTGGAGTATGAGGCTCTGGACGAGGAGATCGACGCGCTGCTGGCGCGGCATCGCGGTGCGACAGAAAACATGTCCGATGACGATTTTGAGCGGTACCGGGCGCTCGCGCACCGGCGCGATTTTCTGTACAACCAGATGAGAACGCTTGAAAGCCAGATTCGACTGGACGAAGAAACCGGCGGTAGCACCGCCTGACGGATTTGGACGGCGTTCCTGGCGGTGTGCCGGGGCGCGCGGACCTTTCAGTCGAATGATATCCTGCGTATTATCCCGTTTTTTCAGGAGCCTATCTCGTGTCAGACAGACAACTCATCACCGGCCCGACTTTCAATGAAATGCTGCACCCGCACCTGATTGACCCGGCGATTCGCCGCAAAGCGCACGAGGCGCGCACGGACGACCCGCTGGCGTCGATCAACCTGTTCAACATCACCTGGCGCGACATCGAGGATCGCATTCAGTATCACGTGCTGCCGCCGGCGCTGACCGGGGTTGACACGCCGATCGCGCTGCTCACCAGCATCCATTTCCCGACGCGCAGCCACAAGGTCGGCGCGACGTACTCGGTGCTGATCGAGAAAGAGCTGTTCGGCGATGTCGATCCCTGGAAGCACACGCTGATCTGGCCGTCCACTGGGAACTACGGCATCGGTGGAGCGTATGTCGCCGGGCGCATGGGCGTGCGCAGCGTCGTCGTGCTGCCTCAGGACATGAGCGCGGAACGTTTCGAGATGATCGAGCGCTTCGGCGCGCAGGTCGTCAAAACGCCCGGCAGCGAGAGCAACGTCAAGGAGATTTACGACCGGGTCAAGGCGCTGATGGCGTCGGACCCGATGATGCGTAACATGAATCAGTTCGAAGAAATGGGCAATTACCGATTCCACTATCACGTGACCGGGAACACGGTCGTTGACCTGGCGCGCGAGCTGGCGGAGCAGGGCGTAGGCCGGGGCCGCGTGTCCGCGTTCGTCTCATCGATGGGCAGCGCGGGCACGATCGCGGCTGGCGACCGCCTGAAGCAGGAGTGGCCCGAGCACAAGATCGTCGGCCTGGAGCCGATCCAATGCCCCACGCTGGCGCTCAATGGCTATGGCGCGCACGACATCCAGGGCATCGGCGACAAGCACGTAACCTGGATTCATAATGTCAGCAACATGGACGCGATTATGCTGATCGACGATCTCGACTCCAAGAAGGGCTTGCAGCTTTTCGCCGAGGACGAGGCCAGGCGCGCGCTGGTGGACGACCTGGGTATGCCGCAGGAAAGCGTCGATTACCTGTCCACCCGGCTGGGGATCAGCAGCATCTGCAATATCTACGGCGCGATCAAGGCCGTCAAACATTACGGCTTCGGGCCGGACGACCTGGTGGTAACTGTTGCCACCGACGGCCTCGATCGCTACTGGAGCGTCATGGGCGCCATGCAGCAGACCTACGGCGCGATCGACCGGACCGAGGCGGTGGCGCGTGTTCGCAGCCTGTTCCACGGCCAGAAGACCGACCTGATCTGGGACGGCACCGCCGAAAACCGCACGCGCTGGCACAACCTCAAGTACTACACCTGGGTTGAGCAGCAGGGCCGCACGGTCGAGGAGCTTGACGCGCAGCTTGACCCGGCCTGGTGGGAAGAACATCAGCAGCGGGTCAGCCAGATCGACGAGCGCCTGATCGAATACCGCGCCGGTCAGCCGGTGACTGCCTAGCAGGCGGACGCCGTGTACCCTGAGGACCGTGTGCTGGTCGCCGTGATCAACCGCGAGCGCGACCTGGTGATCGCGCAGCGCGAGCACTGGTATCGTGTCCCGGTCCAGCAAGCACCCAACGGGGTCCACGCGGAGTACATCGCCTTCTTTCTGAGCCGGGCGTTCAAGGAGCAGAACGGGGGCGTGCACTACTACGCACGGCGGACAGGGGTGGAACTGGCCCGGCGGCGCGATCTGCTGCCAGACGAGGCCAGCCACCCCCGCGCGGACTGTCTGTACCATAAGCTTCAGTTCGGCGAGTTACGGCGCAAGGAACCGCCTATTCTTAATCCGACGCGCCGCAGCATCGCGTTTATCTTCACCACCTGGGACCGCTTCTGCGCGGCGCGCATCCTGGCGGACCTGTACAGCGACGCCGATCAGTTTGTGGACCGGGTTTTTCACGCGCTGCAACAAGTCGGGCTGCGTCCGGAGCGCACTTGGGAAGCATCACGACCGGCGGGAGCAGGCGGCGCCGAACTGCGTTTGCCCTGCGCGGACGGGGCGGTCGTCGCCTCGACCGCGCCCGCTGGCGACGCGCTTTTGCTGACAGTGGGCGGTTCGCCGGACGCGGTCCAGACCGGGGTCGCCTCGGTGCTGGAGGCCGTCCGAGCGCGGGGCGGGCCGGTTGCAGGGCGGATGCGGCGTAGTAGCGCGTCGAAGGGCAACCCGCTGCAAACATGTTCAGAGCCAGGCGAGCCACGCCCGGAAGGATAACCTCATGGCATTAATGATTACAAATGCGCGCGTTGTGACCTGGGAAGAGCCAAACCGCATCGTCGAGGATGGCGCGCTGCTGATCGATGGCGCGACAATTGGGGCGGTCGGCGCGGCCCGCGACTTGGAAGCACGCTATCCCGAGGTTGAGCGCCTCGACGCACACGGGCAGCTCGCCATGCCCGGCAGCATCTGCGCACACACTCATTTCTACGGGGCCTACGCGCGCGGGCTGGCGACTCCTGGCCCGGCGCCGAAGAATTTTCCCGAAATCCTGGCGCGGCTGTGGTGGCCGCTCGACAAGGCGCTGGACGAGCGCTCGGTGCGCAGCAGCGCGCTGGTTTGCCTGGTGGACGCGATCAGGCACGGCACGACGACGTTGATTGACCATCACGCCAGCCCGAACTTCATCGACGGCAGCCTGGACGTGATCGCCGGCGCCGTGGACGAGGCGGG
>JADLHR010000256.1 GCA_020848665.1 Anaerolineae bacterium | reverse complement strand
TGGTTCATATCCGGCAGCGCCAGGATGAACGCGACCGGCTCGCCGTTGACCTCGGCGAAAAAGGCGAGGCGCGGATCGAAGTACTGCCCCAGCGCCTTCACCAGCTCGTCCAGCTCGGCGTCCGAGGCCGGGACGAAGCCCCAGTTGCGCTCCCATGCCTTATTGTAAATGTCGCGCAGCAGCACAAATTCCTGCGCGAGGTGGTCCCGGTCGATAGGGCGGACGACAATCCCGCGCCGCTGGTTATTCCGGCTGGTCACGCGGAACAGCTTGTCCAGGCGCTCTTTCGCCTCCTCGATCCCTTCGAGCGTGATGTAATAGCTGTAGAGGTCCATCACTTTCTCGAAGCCGGGCGTTCCCTCGACCAGCCGCGCGTAGTAGGGATAGTTGTACGGCATCAGCACGATGGGCGGGTCATCGAAGCCCTCGATCATGACGCCGCACTCGTCGTTGGTCGAGAAGCTCGCCGGGCCACGGATCGCGTCGTAGCCGAGCCTGGCGACGTAGTCCGAAGCGGCGTTCAGCAGCGCGCTGGCCGCTTCCTGGTCGTCGTAGACCTCGAACATCCCGAAGAAGCCGATATGCTCGTTGTGGAACTCGTTGTGCCGGTGATTGATAAACGCCGCGATCGTGCCGGCCGGCCGGTCGCCGCGCCACGCGATAAAGTAGTCGCCTTGCATGTGCTTCCAGGTGGCATTGTGCTGCCGGTCGAGCTTGTGCTTCTGCATCGACACCAGCGGCGGAACCCACTGCGGCGCGCCCTTATACAGCGTCCACGGAAATTCGAGAAATGTCTTGAAGTCCGCCTTCGATTCGACGAGGCGGACGGTCACCGGCTCGGTCATTCGTAAATGTCTCCTGCTGGACCGCTTAGCGAGTGCCGGTAATCTTACTCCCCTTGCGGCTAATCGAACAACAGCGCGAAGTCTGCGCCGGGCGCGGGGCGCGGCTATAATAGGGCGCACGGATGGCGTGCACACGAAAGGGTTAGAGCTTTATGTCGAAAGTGATTTTGTCGCTCGATCAGGGCACGACCAGCTCACGGGCGATCCTGTTTGACGAGGCAGGCCAGCCGATCGCCGCCGCCCAGCAGGAGTTCGAGCAGATTTTCCCCCGGCCCGGCTGGGTCGAGCACAATCCGCACGACATCTGGCGCAGCCAGCGCGATGTCGCGCGAGCCGTCCTCGACCAGCGCGGCGTGCGCGCCGCCGAGGTCGCCGCGATCGGCATCACCAACCAGCGTGAGACGACGATCATGTGGGACCGGCGCACCGGCGAGCCGGTCTACAACGCGATCGTGTGGCAGTGCCGTCGCACCGCTGCGCTGTGCGATGCGCTGAAAGTTGAGGGTTTCGACCGCGTAATCCACGCGAAGACCGGGCTGGTCACCGACGCTTATTTTTCGGGAACAAAGGTCGCGTGGCTGCTGGACAACGTGCCCGGCGTGCGCGCGCGCGCTGAGGCAGGCGAGCTGGCTTTCGGCACGGTCGATAGCTGGCTGTTGTGGAACCTCAGCGAGGGGGCGCTGCACCTGACCGACGTATCGAATGCCAGCCGCACCCTGCTCTACAACATTTACACCGGCGACTGGGATGACGAGATTCTGCACAGGCTCAATATCCCGCGCACGCTGCTTCCTGCCGTCCGCCCGTCGAGCGAGGTCTACGGCGAGACAGCAGCGCACCTGTTTGGCGCGCCGATTCCGCTGGCCGGAATCGCGGGCGATCAGCAGGCCGCGACCTTCGGGCAGGTCTGCCTGACCCCCGGTATGGCGAAAAACACCTACGGGACCGGCAGCTTTGTGCTGATGAACACCGGCCAGAGCGGGATGAAATCAGACAGCGGCCTGCTGACCACGATCCTGTGGCAGCTTGGTGCGAACGAGCCGGTGAATTACGCGCTCGAAGGCAGCGTTTTCGTTACCGGCGCGGCGGTCCAGTGGCTGCGCGACGGCTTGCAGATCATCCGGTCAGCGGTGGAGATCGAGCCGCTGGCGGCTCAGGTGGAGAGCGCCGAGGGGGTCTATTTCGTCCCGGCGTTCGTTGGGCTGGGCGCGCCGCACTGGGACCCCTATGCGCGCGGCACGCTGATCGGCCTGACGCGCGGCACGACGCGCGCGCACATCGCGCGGGCGACGCTCGACGCGATCGCGCTCCAATCCCGCGATGTGCTCGAAGCGATGCGCCAGGATTCTGGGATCGCGCTCAGCGCGCTGCGTGTGGACGGCGGCGCGGCGCGGAATAACCTGTTGATGCAGATTCAGGCGGACGTGCTCGGCGTGCCGGTCGAGCGCCCGGCAGTGACCGAGACGACGGCGCTCGGCGCGGCGTACCTGGCGGGGATCGCGGTCGGTGTGTGGTCGTGCTGCGAGGACCTTGAAGCGAACTGGCAGCTTGAGCGCACCTTCGAGCCGCGCATGGCGCCCGCTGAGCGCGAGGCGCTGATCGCGGGCTGGCGGCGCGCGGTCGAGCGGTCGCAGGGCTGGGTGCAGGAATAACCCCATGAACTGCACACACGAGGACGGCGTATGAGCGAGGCAGAGCGCAGGCTCGCGCGCTGCGCGTTCCCGGCACTAGCCGAGCCGTATGCCGCCGCGCTGCGCGAAGCGGTGCGCTTCATCCTGGAACGCTATGACGACGCGGTCGGGATCATCGCCGCCGGGTCGATCCTGCGCGGGCAGGGGCGCGCGACCAGCGACCTCGATATTTATGTGATCCGGACCCGCCCGCAGCGCCAGCGCGTGCAGCGCCGCTTTCACGGGGTCCCGGCCGAGATTTTCGTCAATCCGCCGCACCAGATCGAGCGCTATTTCGCGGACGAGTTTCGCGCTTCCCGGCCCATTACGGCGCACATGCTGGCGCGCGGTGAGATCGTGCTGGCGCTCGATCCGGCCGTCATGCGGCTGCGCGCCCAGGCCGAAGCCGAGCTGGAACGCACGCCCGCGCCGCTCGATACCGATCTGCGCTGGGAGCGGTACATCGCCGCGCTGGAGCTGGAAGACGCGCTCGACATCCTCGACGAAGACCCGTCTGGCGGGGTGATGATTCTGTGTAACGCGGTGCACAAGATGCTGCGCTACGCCTTCCGGCAGGCCGGGCGAACGATCCCGCGTGATAAAGACCTGCTAGCTGCGCTGGAAACGCTCGACCCGGCGCTGGCGGGCTGGGCGCGCCGTTTCTACCGCGAGCGCGATGCCGGCGCGCAGCGCGCCCTCGCGGAGCAGATCGCCGACCGCACACTCGGCACGCGCGGGTTCTTCGAGTGGGAGTCCGAACCTGAAAATGTCTGAGCGCCACCCACGCTGCAGCCCGGCGCTCAGCGCGAAGTTGAAAGGCTTGTACCGGTGGTGAATGACAGTGTACCCGATTTCGGGACGTTTTATACCGGCCTGAGCGCGCTCGCCGGGGCGGGGCGCTTCCGCGAGGCGCTGGAGCGCGCCACCGCTGCGCAGCCCGGCTACCCGGAAGAACAGGCGATTCTGCTGCATTTCCAGGCGGCGATGGCGGCCCGCCTCGGCGAGCCACAGCGCGCGCTGGACCTGCTGCAAGCGACGCTCGATGCGGGAAACTGGTACGCGCCGGTCTTCTGGGAATCGTCGGATTTCGCTGCGCTGCGTAATCTGGAGGAATTTCAGCGCCTGCGCAAGCGGTCCAACCGGCGGCGCGCCGAGGCCCGCGCCGAAGCCCGCCCGGAGTTGAATGTGTATCTGCCAGAGCAGGCGCGCGAGCCGCTGCCGCTTCTGCTGGCGTTGCACGGCAACCTGCACAACGCTGCGCGCGAGCTGGGGCGCTGGTCCGGCCTGCTGGCGCATGGCTGGCTGGTTGCGTCGGCGCAGTCCTCGCAGATCGCCGGGCCAGGACGCTACGTCTGGACTGACCGCGACAAGGCCGAGCGCGAGCTGAAGGCGCACTATGACACGCTGCGCGATGAATACCCGATTGAAGCGGGGCATTTCGTGGTCGGCGGCTTCTCGATGGGCGCGCAAACGGCGCTCGCCCTGACGCTGCGCGGCGTTCTGCCGGCGGACGGGTTTATCGCCGTTGCGCCGGGCGGCCCGCTGCTGCGCGCCCCGGACGAGATCGACGCGCTGCTGACGGGTCCGTTGCCGTCCGGCCTGCGCGGCGTGATCATGATCGGCACCCGCGACGAGATGCTTGAGGAGGCGACCTCGCTGGCCCATAAACTGGAGCGCGCCGGGGTTCCGCTGCGCCTGCTGGTATATGAGGGATTGGGGCACGACTATCCGCCTGATTTCGCCGGGCGCCTGCCCGAGCTGATCGCGTTCCTGGTCGATGGCTGAGTCCGAGCACGTGAGCGGCGCGCCGGACAGCGCCATCCTGGAAGGGTTTGTTTCAGTTCGCGCCGCGTTGAAAGCGAACAGCCGCCCGATCCACGCCATCCTCGTCCGCCGCGATAAGTGGGACCGGGGCATCGCCTGGCTGGAACGCGCGGCGCGGGATAGCGGCATCCCGTTTGAGCGCGTTGATGCAGCCACAATCGGCGCCGCCGCCCAGGGCGAGACACACGGCGGGGTGATCGCGCAGGTTGGGCCGCGCCGGTTCGCGCCATTGGAGGCGCTTGGCGCAGAAGCTGGCGCGCCGTTCGTCGCCATGCTCGACGGCGTGGAAGACCCGTTCAACTTCGGGCAGGCGGTGCGCGCGCTGTACGCCGCCGGGGCGCACGGGCTGGTCGTCCGCCCGCGCAACTGGCTCTCGGCAGCGGGGATCGTCGCGCGCGCCTCGGCGGGCGCGTCCGAGTGGATGCCGACCGCCGTCGCGGACACGGCGCTCGACGCAGCAGCGCACTTCCGGGCGCGCGGCCTGACCGTCGCCTGTACCGCGCAGCAGGGCGCCGTGTCGATCTACGAGGCCGACCTCAGCGGGCCGCTGTTCCTGGTGATCGGCGGCGAGCGGCGCGGAATTACGCGCTCGTTCCTTGACCAAGCTGACCTGCTGCTCGAAATCCCCTACGCGCAGCCGTTCGACCAGTCGCTCGGCACGACCGCCGCGACAGCCGTGCTGGCGTTCGAGGTCATGCGCCAACGCGCGGCGCGCGTATAATCTGGGCAGATTGTGGCAGGTCTACCCCGGGCAAAGACAGGATTTCACAACTATGAGCGCACCCTGGCACGCGCTGTTCATCCCGCTGGAAGACGCCGCCCGCGTCGAGGCCGCGCTGCGCGCTGCGCTGGTCGATCTCGGCTACCGGCCGTATGACCCGTTCCCCGGCGGGACCGGCACCCCGTCCGGCCTGGCGGACCTGGTGCGCGGCTTCGTCGCGCCGTCTGGTGAGGGCTGGACGCGCGCGCTCGGCCCGCTGGACGCCGCCGCGTTCCCGGCGCTGAACGCGGCGCTCGGCGTGCCGTTGATTGAAGGCTGGCTGGTAGATGGTGAAGGTGGATTCGCCGTGTGGCAGACGGGGGTACGTGACACCTCAGCGGACGCGCTGGCCGCGTTCCTGCGCCCAGATCGTCCCCGCACGGCGCTCGACCGGGCGCTGC
>JADLHR010000255.1 GCA_020848665.1 Anaerolineae bacterium | reverse complement strand
CGCATAGGCGCGCAGGCGGCTGTAGTTGAAGACGCATATTCCACCGTCGCCTTGAGCGCCTTCGCCTGTGTACGACAGCGAAAGCATCAGTCCGGAGCTGTCGGGCAGCCAGTGCAGGCTCATCAGGCTCAGATAGCCCGAAGTTATATAACCCAGATCGCTCACGTCCTTTTCCGTGTTCAGGCAGGTTGTGACCGGGGCAGGGGCTTCCAGCAGGTTCGAGGTCGGGCTGATCAGGCCGCTCTCCAGGTCCACCACGGCTAACTCGCTCCGTTCGCCGATGTTGTTGCTGAACATCTGCACGGCGGCATACGCTTCGTCCGGGCTGACCCACAACGCCGAGGATGGGACTCGCACCTGTCGGAGCAGCGCGCCGTCCGGCAGGCTGTAGATCAACAGGGTCGCGGAGATGTCGCTCATGTCGTCAGGGTTGTTGAAGCGAGTCACATACAGATGCGCGCTATCCGCCGAGAACGACGCCAGGGCGTAATCTGTGCTGCCTTCGACTGGAACTTCGGTGATTTCCTTTTCCGCCTTCACGTCGATCACGTGGAAGCTCGTCTCGCCCGCTGCGACGACGCGGGTATGATCCGGGCTGTAGACGGAAAACTCAGGGTAGGCGCTGTAACCCGCCAGCAGCGCATCATACGCGGCGCTACGCTGGACAGCCGCCGCGCCGCCGCTCGCCAGCGGGAGCAGCAGGGCGATGCTCTCGTAGGTATCCGGGTCGTTGTAGCGGATGCTGAGATCGCCTGCTGGCGTGAAGCCCATTGGCGTGATGAACAGATCGATGTAGACATTGTCGAGAGCCGCCAGCGTGCTCGCATAATCGTCCACGCTGGCCTGCGACCCATCGGTGACGTGGTAGGCGCGCAGGGAATAGTCGCGCTGGAAGCAGTTGTCCATCAGGACCCAGAGCGTTGTGCCTGCCGGGTCGAGCGCCGCCGTCACCGGACAGTCAAGCCCGATATCATATTCGGCGCTCTGGACCAGGGCCGGGCCGCCGCCCTGTGCTGCGCTGACTCCCACTGAAGCGACGCAGATCAGCGCCACAACGAGTGCCGCGACCCCGGCTTTGCGATGTTCGGTGCGTTTGCATGCCATCTCCACGCTGCTCCTGTCCGTGATGTGTTAAAGAGACTATCGCGCGCCGCGCGCGGATTTACTCGACCGTTACGCTTTTGGCGAGGTTGCGCGGCTGGTCCACGTCTGCGCCGCGCCACACCGCGATGTGATAGGCCAGCAGTTGCAGCGGGATCACGCTGACCACCGGGCTGAGCAGCGGCGGGACCGGCGGCACGTACAGCACATGATCGGCCTTGTCCGCGATCAGCGTGTCGCCGTCGGTCGCAATCGCGATCACTTTCCCGCCGCGTGACTTGGCCTGCTCGATCTGGCTGAGCATCTTCTCGTAGACGGCGTCTTGCAGCGCGATCGCGACGACCGGCATATGCTCGTCGATCAGCGCAATCGGGCCGTGCTTCATCTCCCCGGCGGGGTAGCCCTCAGCGTGGATGTAGCTGATTTCCTTGAGCTTGAGCGCGCCTTCCAGCGCAATCGGGTAGTTGATCCCGCGCCCCAGGTAGAGGAAGTTGGTGTAGGCGTAGGTCTCCGCCGCCAATGCCTCGATCGCGGCCTCGCGCTCCAGCACCTGCCCGACGAGATCGGGCAGGCGGGCGAGGTCCGCCGCGTGCGCCTGCGCGTCCGCGCAGGTCAGCGTGCCGCGCTGCTGGCCGAGGTACAGCGCCAGCAGGTATTGATCGACAATGCTGGTGGTAAACGCCTTGGTGCTGGCGACGCCGATCTCCGGCCCGGCCTGCATCGTGATGAAGCCATCCGCCACGCGCATCGCCTGGCTGCCGAGCGCGTTGACGATACTCCACAGCGCCGCGCCCTTTTCGCGGGCTTCTTCCATCGCCGCCAGCGTATCGACCGTCTCGCCGGACTGCGTGATCGCCAGCACGGCGCAGTCCTCGTCCAGAATCGGGTTGCGGTAGCGGTATTCGCTGCCGTAATCGACCTCGACCGGGACGCGCGCCAGGTCTTCGAGAATGAACTTGCCGACCAGTCCGCTGTAGGCGCTGGTGCCGCACGCAACCGTCACGATCCGTTTGAGGCGCTGCGCGCGCTCCGGGCTGATCTCCAGGTCCGGCAGCGTCACGCAGCCGTGCTGAAAGTCGATCCGCCCGCCGAGCGTGTCGGTCAGGGCGCGGGCCTGCTCGTGGATTTCCTTCTGCATGAAGTGCTTGAACTCGCCGCGCGCCGCGCTGACCGGGTCCCAGGCGATGGCGTGAACCTCGGCGTCAACTGGCGCGCCGTCAAGCGTCTGGACGTGATAGGCGTCACGGGTGACGGTCGCCATCTGGCGGCTTTCGAGGAAGACCATTCGCCGCGTGTGTTCCAGGATGGCCGGGATGTCGGACGCAATAAACATCTCGCCGTCGCCCAGGCCGAGCGCGACCCCGCCCGCGTTGCCGATCCGCACCGCGACCAGCCGGTCGGGGTCGTCGGCGGAGAGGACGACGATGGCGTGCGCGCCGCGCAGCCGCAGGACAGCGCAGCGCACCGCCTCGACCAGCGGAAAACCGGCGTCGCGCTCGCGCTGGATGAGGTGGACGATTACTTCGGTGTCCGTCTCAGAGGCGAACTGCACGCCCTCGGCCTCCAGCTCGGCGCGCAGCTCGCGGAAGTTTTCAACAATGCCGTTGTGAACCACAACTGTACGCCCGGTGCGGCTGATGTGCGGGTGCGCATTGCGCGGGCTGGGGACGCCGTGCGTCGCCCAGCGCGTGTGGCCGATCCCGATGCGGCCATTCAGCGGCTTGTCGCTGACCTGCTGCACGAGGTTGCCCAGCTTGCCCACGTCACGCCGCATCTCGATCTCGCCGCGCTGCAAGACGGCGATCCCCGCCGAGTCGTAGCCGCGATATTCAAGGCGCTGCAAGCCGGACAGAATGATCGGCGTCGCGTCACGCGGACCGATGTAACCGACGATTCCACACATGCGGATTCCTCCCAGGGCAGGCGCGGCGCAGGGTCGGCCAGGCGGCGCCCGCCAGCTAACAGACCGGATTGGACGAGCAGAGCCAATGCTGGGTCGATCACCACTGCCGCGTGGTTCTGGGCTACGGTTACCCGTAGTCTTTGTGACGCGGCTGCGTTTGGGAGGGGTACGCTCGAGGGCGGTGGTGTGCGCCCTGGCGGCATCCGCAGAAGCCTCGATTTTCCCCCGGAGCGTCCGGAGTTAGTCTCACCCTATGGTGAGAAACCGCCACCTCGTTTCCCTGCCGTGCTCGGCAGGGCCTTGCGCTAGGGTCCCCTCGTTTACTGGCTCGCGGCGCCTCCTGCGCCCGATGCGGGCGTCGCACAAAGAGCGGATTTGTTCGCAGTATACACGGCTTTCGGCCTGCGCGCCTATCAAAGACCTATAAAAATCGGCGGCACGCGAGTATCTTTTTTATGTTTTTGAAGGAATTCCTGTAGAATCAGGCCACTAGGTAAGCTCGGCGCATCATTGACGCATTATTAGAGAGATCAGACGCTGATGAATTCTTCACGCAAACCTTTTGGCGGCGTGATCGCCGCGCCCGACCAGCAGACCCAGGCGGTAGTGACGCTGCTCTCGCATTACGTGCGCGCACGCTTCGACCTGGTGTACTACGCCCACGCGAAAGAGATCGACCTCCAGCGCCGGCATGACTTCCTGGTGGTGCTGTCCGTGGGCGATCTGGAAGCGGTCGCGGGGCGGTTGAATGGCAACGGCTATTACAAGCCGCTGATTGTACATATCGACGATCCGGCGACGCTGGGGCACCTGGATTATGAGGCGTTTTTTCCTGGCCTGGAAGTGATCTCGATTGAGCAGGCCGATCTCGCCGCCCAGCCCGATGTCACGCTGCGGATCGAGTTGTTCCGGCAGGTTATCGAGGCGCTGGAAGCGCGAATCTGACGCGCCAGCGGATCAGCCTGTCAGGGGTTTTCCAGGCGCTTGCGCTGACGATGAGCGCGCTGCTGGCGCCGCCGCCAGGTGCGCATCAGCAGCAGAAACATACTGATGTCGATCGTGGTATGCGCCGCGATTGGCGCCCACAGCCCGCCGCTCCAGTCTGCCAAGCTACCCAGCAGCACGCTCGCCAGCGACGCGTAGACGAAATAGGCGGGCGTAACGCCGTGCAGCGCGCCGAACAGGAGCGCCGTCAGCAGCCAGCCAAGCGCGGGCTGAACTGCCCCGCGAAACAGGATTTCTTCTGGGATGCCCGCGATCAGCCCGAACATCACCGCGTGGCGTGTCGAGAGCGTCTGCATATCGATCGTGCGCAGGATCAGCGTCTTGATGTGTCGGAAAGAAGGGACTTGACGGAAGACAGCCCACGCGGCGATGGAAAAGACTAACCCGGCCAGCGCGCCGAGCAGCAGATAGAACACCCAGCGGTCTGCCGGAAACCACGTCGATACGGGCTGATAACCAAGCACAGACCGCCAGATTGCGGCCACGGCGATCATTGCGACGCCCAACAGCAGGCCATAAGCCGCCAGTTCGCTCGGGCGGGTCGGAGGCGGCTCGACCGGCGGAGGCCGGCCGGCCTGAGCGTCTTGCTCAACCGGCTCGACGAGCGGCAGCTCGCCTGTTTTGCGCTTAGGCGCATTCAACGGTGAAACGTTCATTTGGCGTGTCTCGAACCGATCGCCCACGGACCCGGGCGCTACGCAAAGCGCAACGGTCAATACAGGGCACGGACCGGTTGGCAGCCTCATGCCTCTAAGGCTTTCTTCTGCCTAATTCTAATCTTTTCGGCGCCAAAGCTCCACATGTCGATTAGCGCGGAGCACGTCCCCCGGCCAAAACGCCCTGCTGGTGTCGCGCCTGCCGCTCAAATCCCCCATCTGACCTATAGCTAAATAAACCATCTAGTCCATGCCGCTCCCGCGATGATCTCATATCGTTGAGGCAGAATGCGGTAGGCTGGTACCCATTAAAGCCATGAGTCAGCGCGAGAGGATGGAAAATACACCCACTCAACCCGGCCGCTCAACCAGCTTCAGGCTTATCGGCAATCCGGCGTCTCGTTATCGTGAAGGTAGCGGGCGCGTCTGGAGTAAATGTTTATCTTATTCTAATCATAATTATATTGCAATCTGGGGTCGGAACGTGTAGGATGAAGATGGCTGGTGTTGTACCAATGGTGCGGCCCGCAAGCCCCCCGCTTGCACGTGGAAAGGCGTACAGCAATGGTAGCCAGACTGGATCTCTCCGGCGCTTCCCTGGACCCCACGACTCTCGCTGAGCTGCTTGAAGCTCTGACCCTTCACGAAGTCGAGGCGCTGTTGAAAGAGTTGGCCGCGACTTCACCCGAAAGGAATGGAGAAATCGTGGAAGCAACCGAGTACACCAATAATGCCAGCTATATCCCGCCGGCCGACGCCGACATGCTGCAATTCTATTTTCGAGACATCCGCCCCATTTCCGAGCCGATTCCTACTGACCGCGAACAGGCGCTCGCCAGGCTGGTCCAGGCTGCGAACGAGGCCGCCGAGCGTCGCAACAACGATAACTCGGATGAAACGCGCGATGCTCTCGACGAAGTGGTCGAGCTGGGCGACGCCGCCCGCCGCGAGCTGATTATGGCGAACACGCGCCTGGTGATCTCGATTGCCAAGAAATATCAGGGGCGCGGCCTGCCGCTGCCGGACCTGATCCAGGAAGGCAATCTTGGCCTGATGAAAGCCGTCGACCGCTTCGATCCGGCGCGCGGCGTGCGCCTGAGCACCTACGCGACGTGGTGGATCCGCCAGTCGATTGCCCGCGCCGCCGGAGACCGGGGTCGCACTATCCGCCTGCCGATCAACCAGGGCCAGCGCTGGGGCCGCCTGCGCCGTGTCAGCGAGCGGCTGGCGCAGGAGCTGGGTCGTGAGCCAACCTACGAGGAGCTGGCGAGCGAGACCGAGCTGACCGCCGAACAGGTTGAGACGACAATGATGGCCGCCCGCGAGCCGGTTCAGCTGGACGAGCTGATCGGCGACGAAGAGAACCGCCCGCGCGCCGATCTGGTCGCCGACCAGGAGAGCGAGCTGCCGGAAGAAGCCGCCGCGCGCCAGCTTCTGGTCGAGTCGATCAGTTTCTTGCTGGGCGCGCTGCCGCACCGCGAGGCGCAGATCATCCGCCTGCGCTTTGGGCTGGATGATGGCGATACGCACAGTATGTCGCAGATCGGCCAGTTGATGGGCTATAGCCGCGAGCGGATCCGCCAGTTGCAGCACGCTGCGCTGAGCAGGCTGCGCCAGATGCAGGCCGATTACGGGCTGAACGAATACCTTGAATAACGGATAACTCGCTTATCTGAAAGCTCTGTCAGACTCTATCAGACTCTATCTGAGCGCGAACGGCCGGACAACACCATCCGGTCGTTCGTGTTTTATGCAGATGCGCCAGCGCGCCAGAAAAACGACAGAAAATGATGCAGGCGCCCGGCAGGTAGGTTATAGTTTCTGGCGGGTGGATTGGGTGAATTCCGCCGGCAGCGTTGGCCGGCGGCGCTGTGATGGCGAGGATAAACACGTCGAATGTCCAAGCGGGTTCGCTACTTCTACCGCCGGCAGGCGGCTCGTTGGATGGGCCGCGCCTTCCAGGCGCTCCTGACACGCACGACGGTCAGCGGGCTGGAGAATGTGCCCCGGCACGGCCCTTATATCGCAATCGGTAACCACTTGGCGGCGATTGAGGCTGCGTTGATGGTCGTCAATCTGCCGCACATCCCTGAGCTGGTCGGTAACGGCGACGTGCCGATGGACGCGACGTTCTCGCTGATCGCCGGTTGGTACAAGTTCATTCCGATCCGGCGCGGCTATGTGGACCGGGCGGCCCTGCAAGAGGCGAGCGCCGTCCTGGAGCGCGGGCACGTGCTCGGCGCGTTTCCTGAGGGCGGTATCTGGGACGATGCGATCCGTTCGGCGCGGCCCGGCGTTGCCTGGCTCAGCCAGCGGACTGGCGCGCCAATTCTGCCGATCGGCTTCGGCGGGATGCGCGGGGCAGTGAGCCGCATTCTGCGCCTGGGGCGCCCGCCGCTGAGCGTGAATATTGGCGCGTTGATGCCCCCGGTGCCGAACCCGACTTCGGCGCGCGCCCGCCGCGAGGCGATCGACGAGGCCAGCGACGAGATGATGGCGCGTATCCAGGCGCTGATCCCCGCGCCGCTCAACGGGCACGGCGCAGCGCCGGTCGAGGACTGCTACGCCTTCCGGCTGGAGGTGACCACGCCCGATGGTCGCCCGGTGGCGCTGCCGGACGACTGCGCGATCCCGCACGGGGCGGACCTGGCGTACTACTTCCATCGCCACGTGCTGCTTGAGGTTGTCTACCGCAACTACAGGCTGGCGGACGCTCGTCCACTGGCCGACTATCCCGAGCTGACTGATCCCGCCCGGCTGCGGGATGCGCTGGCTGTGGCGCTCGATTTCTACCGGCGGACGCCGATCTTCCTGGGCTACCGCCTGGGCTATGCGCGCGCCGATCGCGTGGTGCAGGGGTTAGGCGCGCTGTATCAGGCGCTCGACTGGGCGGCCGGGCACGGCTACCAGGCGCGGATGCTGCCGGAGCGCACGCTCCATTTCGCCAACGGGTCGAGCAACACGCTGATCGCGCCCAGCGTCAAACGGGAGTACTGAGGTGAGCACCCAGGTCTGCCAGAATTGCCAGCGCGCAAACCCGGCAGACGCCCTGATCTGTGCCGACTGTGGGCACCTGCTGCCCGCAGGGGAGCGTCCCCGCGCCGCGCAGGTCCCGCCTGCCGTGCACGCGCT
>JADLHR010000254.1 GCA_020848665.1 Anaerolineae bacterium | reverse complement strand
TCTTCGTGCTCAGCGTCATCCCGAACCCGATCTTCGACATCGCCGGCATCCTGGCCGGAGCCAGTCGCATCCCGCTCTGGCGCTTTATGGGCATCACCGTGATCGGAAAGATTCTGCAAGGCAGCATGATCGCGCTGGCGGGGTCGCTGAGTCTGTCGTGGGTGCAGAAACTGCTGTCGTAGCGGTCTCGCTTACCCGGGTTCACCGTTGACGCGCCTTCCGCCCACGTGCTATACTGCGCGTACCCTGAGCACCCGGATCGCGTGCTGGCGCACGCGATCCCACAACAGAATACGCACTGACTCTGACGGAGAGGAGTAGGCAGCGCGGAGCTGCCAGAGAGCGCGGGTCATCGGCTGCAAGCCCGCGTAACCATCCGCCGCCGAACGTCGCTCCTGAGTTGGCGCGCCGAATGTCCAGTAAGCGCGCCCGGCTGCGCCCGTTATCGCGCACACAAGCGCCCATCCGCGCGCCGGGTGGGAAGCAAGGTGGTACCGCGGAAGCTCGCCCTTTCGTCCTTGTCCGACGGAAGGGCGTTTTTGTTGGAATCAAGTTGGCTGAGTGATGGCGGTGAGTAACCACATGGTGAACCTGGTGAACATGGCGGACATGATGATTGACGATAACGATACGACTGCGTTCTACGACGACGCGGCGGCGGATTATCATCTCTGGTATCGTGACTGGGAAACCGAACTGGAGCGCGAAGGGCTGAACCTGCGCCGCCTCTTTCGCGATCATGAGGTCAAAACCGTGCTCGACGCCTCGTGTGGGCCGGGCACGCAGGCGATCGCGCTCGCCCGGCTGGGCTTCAGCGTGACTGCCGCCGACCCCAGCCCCGGCATCCTGGCGCGCGCCCGCGAGAACGCGGCGCAGTATGGCGTCGAGGATAAGATCACGTTCATCCAGGCGGATTTTCTAAGCCTGCACGATCACGTCGCCGGGCCGTTCGACGTGGTGCTGACCAAAGGCAACTCGCTGCCGCACCTGCTGCACGACGAACAGATCGAGGAGACGCTGCTGATCTTCCACGAGTTGCTGCGGCCCGGCGGGCTGCTCCTGATCGGAATGCGCGACTTCGAGCCGCTGCTCGAAGACCGGCCCCGCTTCTGGCCGGGCTGCATCCATGACGGCCCGGAGGAGCAGGTGATCACCTTCGACATCTGGGACTGGAACGACGATGTCCCGGCGACAGTTACTTTCAACCGCTTCATCGTGCGCGGCGACGGGATCACCTACCAGGCTGCCAAGCGCCCGGTCGTCTACCGCGCGCTCACCGCGTCGGAAGTCAAGGTGGTGCTGCTGGAAATCGGTTTCGAGAATATCCAGTCGCAGCACGATCGCTGGGAACTGCTCCTGACCGCTACCAAGCCGATCTGAACAGCCGGTCTGTGAGCGAGCGAAAGGGGGTGATCGACGTGTCACTGGTCGCTGAGGGGGGTTGTTTGCAGGCCGCGCCGCGCGCTAACCTGCCCGATGTGGCAAACTCGCTTCGATCACCTGTCCGGGCGATACCAGTTCATGCCAAACTGAGGGCATCATGAAAACCGACATGAGCGCAAAAACGATCACGCAGGACATGCCCAAAAACTTCGACTTCGCTGAAGCCGAAGCGCGTCTGTATCGCTGGTGGGAACGCAACGGCTGGTTTAAGCCGGAGGTTCATCCCGATGCCGATCCGTTCGTGATCGCGATCCCGCCGCCCAACGTCACTGGCGCGCTGCACAACGGTCACGCGCTGTTCGTCAGCCTCGAAGACCTGATGATCCGCCAGCAGCGTATGGCCGGCAAGGCCGCGCTATGGATCCCCGGCTCCGATCACGCGGGAATCGCAACGCAGCTTCAGGTCGAGAACATGCTGCGCGTAGAAGGAACCAGCCGCAAAGAAGTGGGCCGCGAGGAGTTTCTGCGCCGCACCTGGGCATGGAAGGACCGCTACAGCGGGCGTATCCAGGACCAACTTCGGCGGCTCGGCGCAAGCTGTGACTGGGGCCGCGAGCGCTTCACGCTCGACGAGGGGCTGTCGCGCGCTGTGCGCGAGGCGTTCGTCACGCTGTGGGAGCAGGGCCTGATCTATCGTGGCCCGCGCCTGATTAACTGGTCGCCAGGGCTGCAGACCGCCGTCAGCGATCTTGAAGTGGAACGCGAAGAAGAAGCAGGCCACCTCTACTACTTTACCTACCCGGTGGAGGGTGGCGGCGGAATCCCGGTGGCGACCACGCGGCCCGAAACCATCCTGGGCGATACCGCCGTTGCGGTTCATCCCGAAGACGAGCGGTATGCCCACCTGATCGGCGGAACCGCGCTTGTGCCAATGCTCAACCGCCCGATCCCGATCATCGCGGATGAGTATGTGGACCGAACTTTCGGCACTGGCGCGCTGAAGATCACGCCCGGTCACGATCCGAACGACTACGAGATCGGCCAACGCCACAGCCTGCCGGTGCTCAACATCCTCAACGAGGACGCGACGCTCAACGCCAACGCTGGGCGCTATGCCGGGCTGGACCGCTTCGAAGCGCGCGCGCGCCTGTGGGCGGACATGGAAGCCGCTGGGCTGGCGATCAAGGTTGAGCCGCACCGCCACGCTATCCCGCGCTCGCAGCGCGGCGGCGAAATCGTCGAACCGATGATCAGCACTCAGTGGTTCGTGAAGATCGCGCCGCTGGCCGGACCAGCGATTGACGCCGTGCGCGCTGGCCGCATCCGGATCGTCCCGGAGCATTTCGAGCGTGTCTACTTCAACTGGATGGAGAATATCGAGGATTGGTGTATCAGCCGCCAGCTCTGGTGGGGCCACCGCATCCCGGCCTGGCACTGCGCGGATTGCGGCCAGATCACCGTCGCGCGGCAAGACCCGGACCGCTGCGCGCACTGCCACAGCGCCAACATCACGCAAGACCCGGACGTGCTCGACACCTGGTTCAGCAGCGGCCTGTGGCCGTTCAGCACGCTTGGCTGGCCGGATCAGACGCCCGATCTGACGCGCTACTATCCGACCGACGTGATGGAAACCGGCTACGACATCCTGTTCTTTTGGGTGGCGCGCATGATCATGCTGGGTCTGTGGTTCACCGGCCAGGCGCCGTTCCACACGGTCTACCTGCACGGCATCGTGCGCGACGAGCACGGCCAGAAGATGAGCAAGACCAAAGGCAACGTGCTCGATCCCATTGAGACGGTGGAACGTTATGGCGCGGACGCGCTGCGCTTCGCGCTGCTGACCGGCAGCGCGCCGGGTGCGGATATGAACCTGGCCGAGAGCCGGATCGAATATGGCCGCAACTTCGGTAACAAGGTCTGGCAAATGGCCCGCTTCGTCTGGTCGAACCTGGAAGGGTACACGCCGCAGCCGGTGACCAACCCGGCCACGCTCGATCTTCCGAGCCGCTGGATTCTCAGCCGCCTGCACGGGCTGATCGGCAGCGTCCAGCGCCTGTACGACACCTGCCAGTTCAGCGAAGCAGGGCGGCAGATTCTCGACTTCCTGTGGAACGAGTTCGCCGACTGGTCCATCGAGATCGCCAAAAACGCGCTGTACGGCGGCGAGGCCGAGGCCCGCGAACGCGCGCTCGACGTGCTGATGCACGTGCTCGATCGCAGCCTGCGCCTGCTGCACCCGTATATGCCGTTCATTACCGAGGAAATCTGGCGCTTTCTGCCAGTGGACGAGCGTCCGCTGATCCTCGCTTCGTGGCCGAGCGCTGACCCGCGCTTCGTCGATCCGGCCGCTGAAGCGGAATTTGGCGTGCTGATAGAGCTGGTGCGCGGCATCCGTAACGCCCGCGCCGAATACCGCGTAACGCCTGGCGCCCAGATCACCGCGCTGGTCGATCCCGGCACGCGCCGCAATCTGATCGAGGCGCACCGGCATGTCTTCGCGCGGCTGTGCAACGTGGGCACTATCCGCCTGATCGACGGGGCCAACGCTCCGGAGAAAGCCGCTACCGTGGTCGTGGCGGATGTGACCGTTTATCTGCCGCTGGCCGAGCTGGTGGACCTCGACGCCGAGCGTGCCCGGCTGGAAGCCGAACGGGCGCAGCTTGACGAGCAGCTTCAGCGTTCGGGCGCGCTGCTCGCCAACGAGAGCTTCATCGCCCGCGCCAAGCCGGAAGTGGTCCAGCGCGAGCGCGACAAACACGCGGCGCTGACCGCCAGCCGTCAGGCGGTGCTGGAGCGGCTGAATACGCTCTAGCGCACATCGCCCAGGAGAATTCGG
>JADLHR010000253.1 GCA_020848665.1 Anaerolineae bacterium | reverse complement strand
TTCTCTCCAGAGTATAAGCGACAGACGAAAGCCCTGTCAATGGCCCGTGTGACAGCCAAACCTGTTTGATGCGCATCTCTAACCCGGCGCCTACCCGCGCTTTTGCATTCCCCGCGCCTGCCGTATAATCGGCCCAACCAGCGTTAGAGGAATACTATGATCGACCGACCTAATGGCGACCGGCTGATCCAGGCGAACTACACCGCAACCTCGCTCGACGACATGCCGGTTGAGGACCTGATCCGGCTGACACGCGACTTCATCCGGCGCGTGACCAACGAGGATCGCCAGCGGCTGGCGCGCGAGCTGCGCCTGAGCGGCCACCAGGCGGCGCTGCGCCACGCCCCGCCGACGCTCCAGCGATTCTTCGCGGGGGAGACGGACCTCGACGCCGAGCTGGCGCAGCGCTACGTGCACGCGCCCTTGCTGTCGCATGCGCGCTTTGTCCCGACGCCAGGCGAGCCGGTGCGCAAGCAGACGAGCGCGTATTTTTCCAGCCAGGACGACTCGGCGCTGATGACGGTCGGGGCGCCGGTTGGCGGGCGTAACGGGGCAGTGGTCGAGTTCACCTTCACGCTGATGAGCATGGTTGGCCTCGGCTTTCGCATCGATCCGCTGACGGCCAGCGAGCAGCGCCGCTGGCTGGAGCTGATCCGCCGCGAGAACGGCCTCACGGCGCTGTGGACGCTCGCGCGCTGGGAGAAGCCGTACCTGATCTTCGTGGTGCGCGACTATTTCGCGCGCGTTTACGCCTTCGCACCGGCCGGGTTCGAGGCGGCGGCGCGCCTGACGCCCGATATGCTGGTCACGCTGGCTGATTGGCTGGAAGCGGTCTGGTTCCCGCCGCAGGGTGAGGCGGACGACGACGCCGAGCGCCCGACGCTGCTCCATCCGCCCGGCGATCCGGACACGGCGTGGGACGACCGGGCCGATCCGGGGCCGGGTGCGGCGGATACGCTGCCCGGCGATTTCACCTGGTAATTCCACGCGCAGATCGCGCTCGTAAACCGGCGCCCGCTATTTATCGCCAAGACGCCGCCCATTCGCTAGAATGTGGCGCTATATCGCCCACCTGTTCAACGACCGTTGCATGAGCGCCGGCTGGTGCTCCCTGACAGTGACACGGTGATCCGGCCGCCCGCAGGGGCGACGGACAGAGAGGACACGCGAGCATCATGGACTTATTCGAGAAGACGCGGACCTTTACGCGCGCCAAAGAAGCGATGGAGATGGGGTTCTATCCCTATTTTCAACCCCTGAGCGACTCCGAAGGGACGACCGCCACGTTCAAGGGCAAAGAGGTCGTGATGATCGGCTCCAACAACTACCTGGGGCTGACCACCCATCCGAAGGTACGCGCGGCGGCGATCGACGCGGTCGAACGCTTTGGCACCAGTTGCACCGGCAGCCGCTTCCTGAACGGCACGCTGGAATTTCACCTGGAGCTGGACCGGCGGCTGGCGGCGTTTGTCGGCAAAGAGGCGGCGCTTGTCTTCCCAACCGGCTATCAGACCAATGTCGGAACGATCTCCGCGATCGTGCAGAAGGGCGACTACGTGATCATCGACAAGGACGATCACGCCAGCATCGTCGATGGCTGCTTCATGAGCCGGGGCGAGATGCGCCGCTTCAGCCACAACGACCCGGACAGCCTCGACCGCACGCTGAGCAAGCTGCCGGAAGACGCCGGTAAGCTGGTGGTAGTAGACGGCGTGTACAGCATGGGCGGTGACATCGCGCCGCTGCCGCAACTGGTCGAGATCGCCAAGCGGTACGGCGCGCGGATCATGGTCGACGACGCGCACAGCCTCGGCGTGCTGGCGGAAGGACGCGGCACGGCGGCGCACTTTGGCCTGACGGACGAGGTGGACCTGATTATGGGCACCTTCAGCAAGTCGTTCGCGTCGATCGGAGGGTTCATCGCGGGCAGCGCGGAGGTAATGCACTATATTCAGCACCACGCGCGCGCGCTGATGTTCAGCGCCAGCCTGCCCGCGCCAAACGCGGCGGCGGTCCTGGCCGCGCTGACGATCATGGAGACTGAGCCGGAGCATGTGCGCCGGTTGTGGGAAAACGCCAGCTATATGCGCGCCGGGCTGCACAAGCTGGGCTACGACACCGGCCCCAGCGAGACGCCGATCATCCCGCTGATTATCCGCGACGAGTACCGGACGGTGCTGGCGTGGCACGCGCTGATCGAAGCCGGGGTCTACACCAACCCGGTCGTGCCGCCGGGCGTGCCGCCGAACCTCAGCCTGCTGCGCACCAGCTACATGGCGACGCACACGACCGAACACCTCGACCGCGCGCTGCGCGGGCTGGAGATCGTTGGGCACAATCTCGACCTGATCCCGCAGTCAGCTACGCTTCAGGAGACAGCCAGGAGCAGCTAACGGCAGCGAAAAGCAAGAAAAGCGGAACAGAACAAAGCAGGGCGAGGGGGGAATCTCTCGCCCTGTTGTGTTGTTCACCTCACCCCTCACCGCCTCTCTCACGGAAGAGGAAGCTTTGCCGCGAGCCGCTGCGCCGGACTGCCACCAGTTGTTCTGCGCTGCTCTGAGCTTACCAGACGACAAAGGCGGATCCCGACGCTGGAGGGACCCGCCTCTGCCCTAAGGAGGGAGACACCAAGCTGTGACGCTCAGGCGATACGCCTGGAGTGTGCGTGGCAAGCGCGTGTCCGGACACAAAGGGCGGAGCCTTCCGCCGCCGGATGCGCGCTTGATTCCAGTGAACTACGGCGTGATTTAATACGCCTTTACGAGTCGTAAAATTGCAATAAAAACGCCGCGCTCCGGCATAAGAAGCCCGGAGCGCGCGGAAAGCAGCAACTGTGTACGGCGCTAGAGGCTGTTATGCACTTCGTGGTCTGGTTTCCAGGCCACCCCCCCATCCTTCCGACCTGCGGTCGGCTTTCCTTCCCCCAGAACGAGGGAAGGAAAAAAACAGAGCGGTCTCCCCTTCCCT
>JADLHR010000252.1 GCA_020848665.1 Anaerolineae bacterium | reverse complement strand
GAAGTGCGCGAAGCTATCCATAATCCGTAGCTGTTCGGCTCTGGAAACTCGCGTGTATAAGAGTCCAGTTCAGCAAGAAATAGCTTATGAGAAGGGCACTTCTCGCAAGAGAAAAACATAGCGAAAAAGTGTCATCAATCGACTCTCGTTTGGAAACGCGAAAGCCAAAAAGGGAGGATAGGGGGGGCTGCCCAGAACGGTTCTGCAGAACGAGCCGTAGCGCCATTTCGTAGCCGTCAGACCAACAGACCGTCGTTTACATCTCACTTGCTGGAGGCATATAAGATTCGAGCCAGCCGAGCACGGCGCATCGAAAGACTCTGACTGCGCAGTCTATTGACACCCCGAAAATACCAGTATATTCTGTTACTAGAGCTTTCTTTGTTTGGTGAATAAAGTATGGCAAAACGCCAACTACTCAAGACCATCAACCGTGTAGCAATTCTGAACGCCATCAAGGCACATGGAGCGATCGCGCGCACCGATATCGCCATTTATACCCACCTCAGCCCTGCAACCGTCACCAGCCTTACAGCCGAACTTATCCGCGATGGGCTTATTTATGAGAAGCAGGCCGGAATCTCGCGGGGTGGGCGGCGCCCAATACTGTTGGCGCTGAATGCTGAGGGAGCGGTCGTGGTCGGGATTAAGCTGGCCGAGAATGACGCGACGCTGGCTCTGACCGATCTGAATGCACACATTATCAAACAGCACACTATTCGGCTGGATGAACGCGATCCTGAAAGCACATCGCAGCAACTCGCGCGAGGTGTGGATGGTCTATTGGCCAAAGCCGGGGCCAGGCGTAGTCGATTATTGGGCGTCGGCGTCGGTCTAGCGGGGATGATCGACTCACAGGCGGGCATCTGCCGTGTCTCACCCCACAACGGCTGGCGCGAAGTGCCCTTCTCGCAGCTGCTCGAAGACCAGCTGGACTGTATCGTTTACCTTGACAACAATGTGAACGCGCTGACGCTGGTTGAGCAGCTTTACGGTGCCGGGCAGCACGTGCCAAATTTCCTGGTGATCACTGTCGGGCATGGTATCGGTCTGGGGATTGTCGCTAATGGGCAGGTGGTGCGCGGCGCGAACGGCGGAGCTGGGGAATTCGGACACACGGTCGTCGATCCAAGTGGGTTCGAGTGCACCTGTGGCAATCATGGCTGCCTCGAAACCTTTGTGGCCGATGCGTGGCTAGTCCGTCGAGCGCAGATACGCGGCCTCGACGTGGATAGTGCCCTGGCGCTGACTGTCCAAGCGCAGAACGGTGACGCCCGCGCTGTCGAGGTTTTTGCGCAGGCGGGCGAAGTGCTAGGCTGCGGGATGGCCAACCTCGTCAATCTGTTCAATCCCGCGTTGATCGTTATCAGCGGGGAAGGCGTGCGAGCAGGCGATCTCCTCTTTGGCCCGATGAAAGCAGCGATGCAGCGCCACATGTTCGCACAGCTTGCCGAGGACCTCGAAGTCTGTATCGAGCCGCTGACCGACGAAACCTGGGCCCGAGGAGCTGCCGGCTTGGTGCTGGAGCGTATTTTTAGCCTGCCGGCGCTGGACTGAGGCCGTTATTATTTTTGCAAAAACTTTATTCGCGGGGCAAACAAAGTAGGACTGACATAAGGAGGTGTCTTGACATTGTTCTTTCTGACTCAACCGGTTGCCTAGCCCGAAATCGGAGTTTTGAAGGAGTCTGCCGAAGATGAAACGCAATCTGCTCGTTATCTTGTTGGCGCTGGCCCTGGCACTCCCCGTTGCTGCCGTGCAGGCGCAGGGAGACGAGGTGACGCTCCAGTTCTGGCACACCTACAACGAAACCTCGCCTGAAAACGAGATGCTCGTCACCACGCTGATCCCGATGTTCGAGGAAGCGCACCCCGGCGTCAAAGTCCAGTCGGTGCCCTTCCCCTACGGCGAGTTCCGCCAGACGCTGTTGACCTCGCTGGCGGGCGGCGAAGGCCCGGACCTGGCCCGCCTGGACATCATCTGGTCGCCGGAATTCGCCGCGCTGGGCGTGGTCGAGCCGCTGGACGAGATCATGCCGGACTTCGAGGAGCTGGCGGCGGCGGTTTTCCCCGGCCCGCTCTCGACCAACGTCTACAGCGGCCACACCTACGGGCTGCCGCTCGATACCAACACCCGCGTCTTCATGTGGAATAAAACGCTCTACGAGCAGGCCGGGCTGGAAGGCGCTCCTGCCACGATCGATGAGTTGAAGGCCCAGTGCGAGCCGGTCAAGGCGCTCGGCGACGACATCTACCTGTTCAGCGACGGCGGGACGTACGGCTGGGCGGTGCTGCCCTGGATCTGGAGCTTCGGCGGTGACATCACCGACCCGGAGATCACCCAGGCGACAGGCTACCTGAACAGCGAAGCGACCGTCGCCGCGTATGAGTTCCTGGCGGACATGGTCAACAGCGGCTGCTTCTCGCCCTCGTACCTGGGCGGCGGGATGGACACCGGCCAGGGCTACTTCAATAACGTCTTCGCCTCGATGCTCGACGGCCCCTGGATGTTCCCCATCGCCGAGGCGCAGTATCCTGACTTCGAGATTCAAACCGCGCTGATGCCCGCCGGGCCGGGTGGCTCGATCTCGGTCGTCGGCGGCGAGAATGTCGCCGTGTTCAAGGGATCGCGCGATACCGAGGCGGCGCTGGAATTCCTGCGCTTTACGCAGTCCGACGAGTACCAGCTCAAGATGTCCGAAGTCGGCCAGCTCACGGTCAAGCCGGCGCTGCTGGAAGACGACTACTTCGTCAATCACCCGTACTACGGTATCTTCCTCGAACAACTCCAGACCGCCCGCGCGCGCACGCCACATCCGGCTTGGACTCAGATGGAAGAAGTGCTGAGCGATGCCGGTCAGTTGATCCTGCGTGGTGAAGCGAGCGCTCAGGAAGCTCTCGATGCGGCGGCTGAGGAAATCGATAGCCTGCTGGCGGAAGGGATGTAGGTCTACCCCTTTTCAGACGGGTGAGGGAGCGGGCCTCCCTCACCCGCCATTCTATGACCGGCAAGGAGAGCGCCATGCAAGCCATCTCTTTACCCCTGGCCGCCCGGCTGCGCAGCGCGTTGAGTCTTCGCCGCCTGACACGGCCAGACGGCGCGCATCTGCGTTATCGCTGGTACGTACCCTACCTTTTTCTGCTGCCCGGCGTCTCGCTCTACCTGCTGTGGATGGTTTACCCGCTCGGCTACGAGTTCTATATCAGCTTTTTTGACTGGAAAATCATGCCGGGCCAGACCAGCCAGTATATCGGCCTGGAGAACTACCGGCAGGTGCTCAACGACAAATATTTCTGGCTGTCGCTCGAAAATACTGTGCGCTACACAGTCGTGACGGTGATTGGCCAGATGGCGATAGGGCTGGCGCTGGCGGTGCTGGTTCATCGCGTGTTTATCGCTAAGCGCTTCTTCCGCGCGATCTACTACCTGCCAGTCGTCACGTCGTGGGTAGTGGTCAGTTTTCTGTTCCAGTTCATCTTCAGTTCGCATCCCGGCGGGCTGGTGAACTACGCGCTGACCCGGCTTGGCCTGCTGGGTCAGCCGATCGCCTGGATGAGCGAGACGAAAACTGCCTGGGTGATCATCTACTCGCTCGGCATCTGGAAGGGCATTGGCTGGTCAATGGTCATATTTCTGGCGGCGTTGCAAGGCATCCCTGTTGAGTTGTACGAGGCAGCGTCGAT
>JADLHR010000251.1 GCA_020848665.1 Anaerolineae bacterium | reverse complement strand
GATCTTCAACTTCACGTACCATGCGCGTTACGCTCTCGCGGGCGATGTCGGCGCGGCGCTCGGCTTCGCGCTCGGCCATCAGGCGCTTACTTTCGGTGCTCTCGATCATCTGCTGGAATTCGACGCGCAGTTGCTGGGATAGCTCTGAGTCCCGCCCGCTCGGCAGAAAGGTGCTGCGCATCGTTGACTGCTCGCTCTCCAGACCGTCGATCCGCCGCAGAAGCTGCTCGATCAGATCGGACTGCTGCGAGATACGCTCCTCGAATAAGGCGATATTTCCCCGGTCGCGACGACGCTCCTCGTCCAACCATTCAATCATACGGGCTGCTTGTGCCAGGTCCACCGCGACCTCCTACCACCTGTCATGTGTTCCTGGCTGCGCATTATAACACAGTCTTCAGAACATAGTCTTCGAGCGGCAAACGGCCCACCGTGCGCGCCGCGCTGCTGCCAGACTGAAAGTCAGCCTTGCCGGGGCAACGCGTCCCGCTATACTAGGCCCTATGCGAGCAGCCATCGACGCACGACTGAAATATTACCGCCCCGGCGGCATCGCGGAATATACGCGGCACCTCGTCCACGCGCTGGCCGAGCTGGACACCGAGACGCAGTACACGGTAATCCACCACCTCCGCGACGCCGAAACGTTGGCTCCAGGCCCGAACTTTCATCGCGTCTCGACTCTGACGCCGAGCCATCACCGGCTGGAACGCTGGCTGCTGGCGGCAGAGCTGCTGTCTCGCCAACTCGATCTTTACCACACGCCCGAAGGGATTTTGCCGCAGCGCGCCGCCCGGCGCGAGATTATCACCGTGCACGACGTGCACTACCTGCATTTTCCACAGTACATGACCGCCGCCAGCCGCCGCTATTACAACGACCAGATTGAGCGGTCAACCAGGCGAGCGGCGCGTATTCTGGTCCCGTCCGAAGCGACGCGGGCCGATCTGGTGACCCTGCTCAACGTACCCACCGAGAAGATCGTGACGCATCTGCTCGGCGTAGACAGCGGCTTCCGCCCGGCGAGCGAGGATACGATCGCCGCGATGCGCGCGCGCTACCATCTGCCGCCCGGTTATCTGCTGTTCGTCGGGACTTTCGAGCCGCGCAAGAATCTGCCAGGCCTGTTCGCGGCGTATGCCCAGCTGCGCGCCGATCTGCCGGATGCGCCACCGCTGGTGCTGGTCGGGCGACGCGGTTGGTTGATGGACGAGATCGAATCAGCCGTAAGACAGCACGGGCTGGAGCCGCATCTGCGCTGGATCACGAACGCGCCGCGCGCCGATCTGCCCGCGCTGTACAGCGGCGCACGGCTGCTGGTATTACCATCGCACTACGAGGGCTTCGGTCTGACCGCGCTGGAAGCGATGGCCTGCGGGACGCCGCCAATTGTCTCGAACCGAAGCTCCCTGCCCGAAGTGACCGGAGACGCGGGGTTGCTGATTGATCCAGACGACCCGGACGCGCTGACCGGCGCGCTGCACCGGCTGCTGACCGACGACGCGCTGCGCGACGATCTCCGCGCACGCGGGCTAAAACGAGCGGCAGAATTCACCTGGAAGCGCACGGCGGCAACGGTGCTGGACACGTACCGGCGCGTCGCGGCGCTATAATCTGGCAACAGCGCGCTACACACGACGATTCTGGTTGACTATGCGAATTCTCTTTCTGACCGCGCAGCCTCCTGAGCCGGCCCACGCCGGGGGGTCGCTGCGTACCAGCGGGCTGATGCGCGGCGCGCACGCCGCCGGGCACGACCTGCACCTGCTCACCTTCGCAGAGTCCGCCGCAGCCCAGGCAGCGCGTCCGGCGCTGGCCGCCTACTGCGCGCGTGTGGAATTCGTTCCGCCGCCTGCGCGCCGCGTCGTCGATCGCCTGCGCGACCTGCTGCTGACCACGCAGCCGGATATGCAGCGGCGCTTCTTTTCAGCGGATTACGCCACCCGGCTGGATGCCCTGCTCGCCGCCGAAGCCTACGGCCTGATCCAGATCGAAAGCCTCGAAATGGCGGCCTATCTGCCGATAATCAAAGCCCGCCAGCCGCAAGCGAAAGTGATCTACGACTCGTTCAACGCCGAGTTCGACTTGCAGCGGTCGATTTACCTGGCGGAACGCCACGACCCAAAGCGTCTGCCCGGCGCGATCTATTCCCTGATCCAGTGGCGGCGGCTGGTGCGCTTCGAGCGCGCCGTGTGCCACACGGTAGACTATGTCATCGCGGTCTCCGAGGCGGACGCGGCGGCGTTTCGCCGCCTGGCACCAGACAGCCGGATAACGGTCGTGCCCAACGGGATCGACACAGCGCCTTACGCCCGGAACGACGCCAGCCTCGACCTCGGCCCGGCGGCGCTGGTCTTCACCGGCTCGATGAGCTACCGGCCAAACGTGGACGCCACGCTGTGGTTCGCCGACGAAGTGCTGCCGAGAGTCCGCGCTGCCGCGCCCGACGCGACATTCTTCGTCGTCGGCAGCCAGCCGCACGCGCGCCTTCAACCGCTGCGCGAGCGCGACGGCGTGCAGATCACTGGCTGGGTGCCCGACGTGAATCCGTTCCTGCACGCGGCGGCGGTCTTCGTTGTGCCGCTGCGCATGGGGAGCGGCACGCGCCTGAAGATTCTTCAGGCGATGGCCGCGGGCCGTGCAGTAGTGTCCACCACGCTCGGCGCGCAGGGGCTAGACGCGCAGGACGGAATCGCGCTCTACCTGGCGGACAGCGCCGCCGACTTCGCGCGCCAGGTTGTCGCGCTGCTGCGCGACCCTGATCGACGCTGTGCGCTGGGCCGGGCCGGGGCGGAGCTGGTCGCTCGCCAGTATGACTGGTCCGTGATCGTCCCGCGCCTGCTGG
>JADLHR010000250.1 GCA_020848665.1 Anaerolineae bacterium | reverse complement strand
CTGATGCTGCTGGTGTCGCTGGTGCTGATTCTGGTTGTGGTTGGCGCGGTGCTGTTCCCGATGATCCTGCTGCTTGGCGCGCTGGCATTCGTGGCGTCGTTCGCGCTGCCGGTTGGCATGGTGATCTACTCGATTATCGCCGCGATCGAGACCTGGAACGGGCACGATTATCGCTACCCGTACATCGCCCGCTGGGTGGAGCACCAATTGGTCGGCGCCTGATCCGGCGCGCGAGCTTGCTAAGAAGCCCGCGCTCACCTCACCCCTAAGTCCTCTCTGCCACGAGAGAGGGAATTTCAAACCAGGCGCTCATAGCCTGGTTTTCCCTTTTCTGGCGCGCAGAATTGCCGGAATGCGGTGAGCCGCGCGTTCTTCGCGCGCAAATCCCTGCGTCACTTGTGCACGTTACCGAGGCGGAAGCCGCCACCCCGGCTTGCCGGATAGTTCGGGTGTGTGTTACTCTCTCCGCCACGTTTTCCTCCTTTCTCAACTGCTCCGCAGGCGCGGCCCACCGAGCCTGCGCCGTTACCGCATAGGGAGCTGCCCGAATGCTAAAGACACGTAACTGCGGCGATCTGCGCCTTGAGGACGCCGGCCAGCAGGTGACGCTGGCGGGCTGGGTCCACCGCTGGCGCGACCACGCCGGGCTGGTGTTCCTGGACCTACGTGATCGTTCTGGCCTGGTGCAGGTCAAGATCGACCAGGCGACCGCGCCCGAAGCGCACGACCTGGCCCGCGACGTGCGCACTGAATGGGTGATCCAGGTCAGCGGGACAGTCGCTACCCGGCCAGAGGGTATGACCAATCCCGATCTGCCGACCGGCGAGGTCGAGCTGGAGGTCAGCACGCTGAAAGTGCTCAACCGCGCCAAGACGCCGCCGTTCTACATCAACAAGGACGAGAATGTGGACGAGGCGCTGCGGATGCGCTATCGCTATCTCGATCTGCGCCGCCCCGCGATGCAGCGTAACCTGATTCTGCGCCACAACGTGATCCGCTTCATTCGCAACTACCTGTCGGATCGCGGCTTTGTCGAGATTGAGACGCCGATCCTGTTTAAGACGACGCCTGAAGGCGCGCGCGACTATCTGGTGCCCAGCCGCGTGCATCCCGGCAAGTTCTTCGCCCTGCCGCAAAGCCCGCAGCAGCTTAAGCAGCTGCTGATGGTGGCGGGCTACGAGCGATATTTCCAGATCGCGCGCTGCTTCCGCGACGAAGATCAGCGCGGCGACCGCCAGCCGGAGTTCACCCAGCTTGACCTCGAAATGAGCTTTGTCACGCGCGAGGACATCATGGACCTGATCGAGGACATGATGACGCGCATCGTCGAGGAGCTGACCGATCTGGAGCTGGTCACCAGGCCGTTCCCGCGCCTGAGCCACGACGAGGCGCTGCGCCGCTATGGGACGGACAAGCCCGACCTGCGCTATGGCATGGAGATCGTGGACCTGAGCGCGATCGCGGGCGCGTCATCGTTCCGCGTCTTCACGGAAGCGGTTGCTGCCGGAAACCCGGTCCGCGCTATCGTCGCGCCGGGCTGCGCCGGGTACAGCCGCAAGCAGATTGACGATCTGGGCGCGCTGGCTCAGAGCGCGGGCGCGAAGGGCCTGGCCTGGATGGCGGTTGAGGAGAGCGAAGCCGGGCCGGTCCGCTCGCCCATTGCCAAGTTCTTCAGCGCAGAGCAGCTTGTCGCGCTGGTGGAGCAGGCGGGCGCCGCGCCCGGCGACCTGATCCTGTTCGCAGCGGACACGCCCGCCGTCGTCAGCGCCGCGCTCGACGCGCTGCGCCGCGAGTTTGGCGAGCGCCTGGGGCTGGCCGATCCGGACCAGATCGCGTTCTGCTGGGTGATCGATTTCCCGCTCTTTGAGTGGAACGAAGACGAGCGCCGCTGGGACCCCAGCCATCACCTGTTCACCGCGCCGATGTGGGAAGATGTGCCGCTGCTTGACGCCGATCCCGGCCGGGCACGCGGCCAGCAGTACGACCTGGCGTGCAACGGCTATGAGATCGCGGGCGGCAGCATCCGAATCCACGACCGCGCCGTTCAGGAAAAAATCTTCGGGTTGATCGGGCTGGACGTGGCGGACGCCAGGCAGCGGTTCGGCCACATGCTCGAAGCGTTCGAGTTCGGCACGCCGCCGCACGGCGGGATCGCGCCCGGTATCGACCGGCTGGTAATGCTGCTGGCGCAGGAGCCGAACATCCGCGAAGTGATCGCCTTCCCGAAGACACAGCAGGCCGCCGACCTGATGGCTGGCGCGCCGTCGGAGGTCGAGCCGCAGCAGCTTGCCGACCTGCATATCTGCGTCGTGGACGAGGCGAAAGGCTGAAGCGGGCGGTTCGAAGCGGCCTGCGCGCTCGCGTACCGGTTTGTTCGGGTATACTGAGTTCGGAACAAACACACCATCGGCAGCGGCCACGCAAGACTAAGGCGCGCAAGACTAAGGAGTGACAGTGATGAACGACGATCAGTCCCGCATCCGCGCAATCGACAGCCTCTCGGCCAATGAGTTCGCGGTCGAGCTTGAGGGCGACGTGATGACCGGCGTGTTCGGCGTGAGCGGGCTGTGCAGCCTGGCGCTCGACGGACGGACTCCGGTGCACCCCCCGCTGGTGATCAGCAAGATGGTCCAGCGCGATGCCGATCTGCCCGTCAACCGCTGGGTGCGTGACACGCTCGCCAATCCCCCGGCGCGGGTAACGCGCACACTGGCGATCGTTGCGCTGGATGACGGCGTCGAGACGCGGCGCTGGGTTCTGCGCGACGCCTGGATCAGCCAGATCGTATATTCGGATTTTGACAGCGCCAGCCAGGCCCTGGTCGAGGAGCGCCTGACGATCGAGCACGGCGGCATCGAGGTCGTCTGGCCGGGCGGCTAGCGCACGCGCCGCTCGCCGCGCTGCACGGTGGGCGGAGGCCGGGCTTAGTGGTATGATCAACCGCAAGTTTACAGCGCGGCAGGAGGCAAAATACCTTAATGGCGACTAACGCGACGACGTGGTTCTATGCGGAGCCGGAGCACAACGCGTACCTGCTCGAAGAGCGCAT
>JADLHR010000249.1 GCA_020848665.1 Anaerolineae bacterium | reverse complement strand
GCGACCCACCTGCTCCACGCCGTGCTGCGCAGTGTGCTGGGGGCGCACGTCCAGCAGCGCGGGTCGCTGGTCGCGCCGGATCGTCTGCGCTTCGATTTCAGCCACGACCAGCCGATCACCCCTGAGGAGCTGGACACCATCGAGCGCGAGATCAACGCCGCGATTCTGGCGAACATGCCGGTGCATGCAGTGTGGAAAGACCTCGCCACCGCGCGGGCCGAAGGCGCGATGGCGCTGTTTGGCGAGAAGTACGGCGACCGCGTGCGCACGATCAACATCATGCAGACCGGAGCTGAGCGCTTCAGCTACGAGCTGTGCGGCGGCAACCACGTCGAGCAGACCGGTGTGATCGGCCCCTTCGTGATTACCAGCGAGGGCAGCGTCGCGCAGGGTATCCGCCGTATCGAGGCGCTGACCGGGCGTGGCGCAGAAGCCTACATCCGCCGCCATCTGCACGAGCTGGATCAGGTCGCGGCCCGGCTGGGCGCGACGCCAGAGACGGTCGCGCCGCGCGTCGAGGCGATACTCGACGACCTCCGGCAGCAGCAGAGCGAGAACGCCCGCCTGCGCCGCCAGCTTGCCCGCTTCGAGTTCGAGGCGCTGCTGAACCAGGTCAAGGCAACCGGCGGCGCGAGCGTGCTCATCGCCGAAATCCCGCCGACTGCGCCCGACACCCTGCGCGAGATGACCGATTGGTTCCGCGACCGTGTGGGCAGCGGCATAGTCGTGCTCGGCACAGTCGCCGACAGCGGCAAGCCGCAGTTGATCGCCGCCGTGACCAAAGACCTCACCCAGCGTATCCAGGCCGGGAATATCATCAAGGCGATCGCGCAGATGATCGGCGGCGGCGGCGGCGGTCGTCCGGATATGGCCCAGGCGGGCGGCAAGTACGCCGAGCGCCTGCCCGACGCGCTGCGCCAGGCGGCTGAGGTCATCCGGCAGACGTTGGAAAGCTAAAGACAGCGAGAAGCAGCGAAGAACAGCTAAAGACAGCTAAAAACGGCTTTCGGCTGCTCTTTGCTGTCTTTAGCTTGTGTGCTACAGTTCGCGCCATGAAACCCACTCTGCACGTCCTGCGCCTGGAGCCACACGACGACGTCGTCTCGATCCGCGACCGTCTGACCTTCGTGCGCTCAACGCACGTGCTGCTCGTCTGGCCGGACGACGGCGCGATCTTTCCGCGTCGCAAGCTCGATCTGCTGCTGGTTCAGCGCCAGGCGCAGCAGCTTGCCATGCGTCTCGCGCTGGTCACGACCGACCCCGCCGTGCTGGAATACGCGGGCGATCTGCACTTGTCCGTCTTCCCGACCGTGGACGCCGCCCGCCGCTCGCGCTGGAAGAAGCCGCGCAGCAAGGTCTTCACCGCCCGCGCGCAGGACCCTACGCTTCAGATCGAGCGCGCCGAGCACGTCGCGTGGCTGGCGGAGCGCGCCGCCGTGCGCAGCCGCCGATCGTCGCGGCTGGGGCGCTGGCTCGTCTTCGGGATCGTGCTCGCCGCGCTCGGAGCCGCCTTCTGGCTGGTCGCTCCGAGCGCGACCGTAACGCTGACGCCCGCCGCCGACCAGATCGCCGTAACGGTCGGTATCACCGCCGACCCGGCGCTGACCGATATCGACATCGAAACCGCGCGTATGCCTGCGACGGTCATCTCGCTGGAAGCAACCAGCCGCGTCACAATCGAGGCGTCGGGCCGCGCCGACGCTGGCGCGACGCGAGCCGAGGGCCGCGCCCGCCTCACGAACCGGTCCGGCGGGCCGGTGATCGTCCCCGCCGGGACAATCGTTGCAACCGGAGCGACCTTCCCGATCCGCTTCGAGACGTTGTCCGAGCTGATCCTGCCCGCCGGAGACGCCGCCGCCAGCGACGTGAGCATCCGCGCCCTGGCAGAGCACGCCGGAACGCAGGGCAACGTGCCGTCCGGCGCTATCACGCGCATCGAAGGCGACCTGGCCGGTATTCTGACCGTTACCAACCCGAATGCGACGACCGGCGGGACCTTCCAGGAATTGAAGGTTGTGACCGCCGACGATCACAGCCGCCTGTTGGTGCTGGGCCGCCAGCAGGTCTTGCAGCGCGCTCGCGATCTGCTGCTGCACCAGTACAGCGGCGAACAGTTCCTCGTCCCTGGCTCGATCACGATCATCGAGGAGCGGCCCGGCTGGACGACCTACAGCGCCGTGGTGGGCGAAAACGTTGACAGCGTCAGCCTGGACCTGCGGGCGCGCGTCCAGGCGGTGATCGTGGACGAGCGGCTGGCGCGCCAGGTGGCCTACGCTGCGCTGCGACCGCGCATCCGTCCGGGGCTGGAGATCGCGCCCGGCGCGCTGACCTTCACGCGCGGCGCGATCCAGCAGATCGAGCCGGATGGCACCGTCACCTTTCTGATGGACGTGCGCGGCAGCAGCACGGTCGCAATCAATCCGGACGCGGTGCGCGATCGAGTCGCGGGGACGAGCGTCGCCGAAGCGCGCCGCCGCCTGGAACGCGAACTGGTGCTGGAGCCGGATCATCCGCCGCAGATCGACGTGTGGCCGGGGCTGTTCGGGCGAATGCCCGCGCTGCCGATGCGGATTCGCGTCGAGATCGTCCAGCCATGAGCGCAGGCGCTTTTCCGGGCCGCCTGCTGGGCGTTGACTACGGGCTAAAGGTGATCGGGCTGGCGATCTCGGACCCGACGGGGCTGCTCGCTCGCCCGCTCGATCTGCTGCGGCGCACGTCCAAGCGCGAGGATTTTGCCCATATCTACACCGTGATCGCGACGCATGGCGCGGTGGGGCTGGTCGTCGGCCTGCCGGAATCACCGCCGCACATCACCGTCTACACGCAGGCGGATCGCGTGCGGTTGTGGGCGTCGCGGCTGGCGGCAGCGGTCGAGGCGCCGGTCTACCTGTGGAACGAGCGGTACTCGACGCAGGAGGCCGGGGAACTGCTGGCCGAGGCCGGGCGCGAGCGTCCGGGGCGCATCGATGCGGTCGCGGCGGCGGTGATTTTACAGAGCTTTCTCGACGCGCGGCGCGCCGGAGAGCCGTGGCCGGAGCCAGTCGCCCCCGCGCAGGAGTGAGCAAGCGGCGGGGAGCCGTCGTGAAGCGCCGTCCGTTCGCGGTTATCATGGTCCCTGAGCGATTGTTTCAGGAGCATTTCGATGGAAACAGCACCCGCTACGCCGTCCCGCAGCCTGCTCGGAGTCCTGCTCGTGCTGGCCCTGGCGATCGGGCTGGTCGCCTGCGTGGCGGGCGCCGGTCTGTTCCTCTGGGCGCGCCAGGACGGGCTGAACCCGGTTCGCGCCATCCAACTGCGGATCGCGCTCGCGCAGCGCGAAGATGACCTGAACACTCCGGCGGGCGCCAGCGACGCCTATCAGCGCTTCGTGGTCAGTGGCGGCGACTCAGCCTATGCCATCGCTCACAATCTACTTGCCCAGCGCCTGATCACCGACGCGGAGCTGTTCGTCGATTACGTCCAGTATCACCGGTTGGACAGCCAGCTTGAGGCTGGGACATTCTACCTGCGCGACCGGCAGACGATCCCGGAGATCGCGCGCGCGCTGACCGACGCCAGCGCCGCGACCGTCCCGTTCCGCACGCTGGCGGGCTGGCGAGTCGAGGAGATCGCCGCCGTGATCGATAGCAATCCGCTGCTGGATTTCAGCGGCGCCGATTTTCTGGAGATCGTCGGGCGCGGCGCGATCATCCCGGCAGAGTTCAAGAACCGCAACGGTTTTCCCGACCAGATGAGCAATGGGCAGCCGCCCTCGCTCGAAGGGTTTCTTTATCCGGGCACATACCAGCTTCGGCCTGGCATCACGCCGGTTGAGGTGCGCGACGAGATGCTGGCGGCGTTCAGCGCGGCGGTCAGCGACGACTTCTACCTCAAAGCGGCGCAGCAGGGGCTGACCATGTACGAGGTCGTCACGCTGGCGTCGATTGTCCAGCGTGAGGCGGTCGTTGCGGAAGAAGCGCCGCGCATCGCGGCGGTGTACCTGAACCGGATGCGGCGCCCCATGCGTCTTGATGCCGACCCCACCGTGCAGTACGCCCTGGGAGACACGCGCGACGCCGCGACGTGGTGGCCGCCGCTGACCCAGGCCGACTACTACGCGACCGGCGGGCTGCCCAACCAGTCGTACAGCACCTATCTCAACCAGGGTCTGCCGCCAGGGCCGATCAACTCGCCGAGCCTGGGGTCGATCCGCGCGGTGCTCGAGGCGCCGCAGACCGACGAGTTTTTCTTCCGGCTTGGCTGCGACAACCGGACGCACGTCTTCTTCCGGCTGGATCAGCAGAACGATCACGCGACCTTCACCTGTCCATGATCGGCGCGCGCCATCCATCGTACAAAAAGACGACCCCTCGCGTTGAGGGGCCGTTTGTTTGGTGGTCAGGCTTGAGGTGCAGACGCGGCTACATGTCACCGCCGTCACCGCCGTCACCGCCGTCGCCGCCCTTCGAGTCACCGTCCACCTCGCGCACGACCTGGATCTGCACGCGGGTCACCAGCGCCGCCAGCGCGCCAAGCGCCGCCATTACCGGCGCGGCCAGCGCAAAGACGCCGCCCGCCACCACCCCGACCGTCAGCGGAATTTCCAGGTTATACTTCCCACCGGGGTCTTTGATGATCAGCCGCCGGACGTTGCCTTCCTGAATCAGGTCGCGCACGCGGTCCATCAACTGGCGGCCTTCCAGCTCGATATCTTCCACAAAGGTCCGCTTTCCGCTCTGCGGCTCTTGAGACTGTCCTGACTGTTCACTCATGTTAAGCACTCCTTCCAGGATGCTGAACGCTCGCAGGGCATTCTGGACATGCCCGACAGCCGGTAGAATGGAATACACGTCCTCGCTCCCACGAACTCACTCGCTGCCATCGATCGTAGCATAGAACGCCGGGCGCGGCGGGATGCTATCATCTACTACGTCTAGCGCCTGATCAAGTTGCGCGCGCGCGCGAACAAGCCGCGCTTCCTCGTTGGCGTGGATCGTGAAAACGGGCGCGCCAGCCTCGACCCGATCCCCGACCTTACAGTGCACTACCACGCCGACCGCCGGGTCAATGGGGTCCTCTTTCTTTTCACGGCCCGCGCCCAGCTCCAGCGTCGCCTGCGCCACGCGCAGCGCATCGACCCGCGCCACCCATCCGCCGCGCGGGGCGGGGATCACTTCGTGCAGCTGCGCCTGCGGCAGCAAGTCCGGGTCGTCAATCACGCGCACATCACCGCCCTGCGCCTCGGCCAGCTCGCGCAGCTTGCCGAAGCCCGCGCCGCTGGCAAGCAGTACGCTCACGTTGTTCAGCGCGCGATCCAGGGCGTCGGGCGCGGTGTCGCGCCGCCCCAGCCGCAGCATGTGCGCCGCGATTGTCAGGCAGTGCTCGCGCAGGTCCGCCGGGCCGCCGCCGCGCAGCGTCTCGATCGCCTCGCGCACTTCAAGCGCGTTGCCGACCGCCTCGCCCAGCGGCTGGTCCATATCCGAGAGCAGCGCGACCATCTGCCGTCCGGCGCTGACGCCGATATCGACCATGATCTGCGCCAGGGCGCGCGCGTCCTCGACCTCGCGCATGAACGCGCCAGCGCCAACCTTGACATCCAGCACAATCGCGTTCGCGCCCGCAGCAAGCTTTTTGCTCATGATACTGCTGGCGATCAGCGGCAGGCTGGAGACAGTCGCCGTCACGTCACGCAGCGCGTAGAACTTACCATCCGCTGGCGCCAGGCTTTTGGTCTGCCCGCCGAGCACAATCCCATGCTCGCGGACCTGCCGCAGAAACTCCTCGTCGGACAGTTGGACGCGATAGCCGGGGATCGATTCCAGCTTGTCAAGCGTCCCGCCAGAGAAGCCCAGCCCGCGCCCGCTCATCTTGGCGACCGGCACGCCCGCCGCCGCGACGAGCGGCAGCACAACCAGCGTCACCTTATCCCCCACTCCGCCGGTCGAGTGCTTGTCCACCGCGTAGGGAATCACCGGCGACAGGTCAAGCTGATCGCCGCTTTCGGCCATTGCGACGGTGAGATCAAACGTCTCGCGGCGCGACATCCCGCGCAGATAGACCGCCATCAGCCACGCCGCCGCCTGATAATCCGGGATGGTGTCCGCCGTGTACCCGGCCACAAACCAGCGGATTTCTTCGGTGCTCAGTTCTTCGCCGTCCCGCTTTCGGGCGATAATATCCGTTGCGCGCATCGAGCCATCCTTCCGCGTCTGTCCGCCAAACGAGCCGAGTCACTGCGCCGAGTATAGCACGGGGCTGAGCGCGCAGTCCACGCGGCGGCGCGGCGCCCCTCATCAAGCTCTTACTTGACATCCCGCGTCCAGACGGTAGATTTATGATTGTTCAGATGTAAACTTGGCAAACCGTCGCCTGAGAAGCTCGCAGAGAAGGAACCCGCATGACGACCAAGACCACGAAGACAGACGAGCCATCGGTCGGGCTGCCCTGGCGCAGCCGCGCGCAATACGCCCGGGGCCGTACCCGCAAGCAGCGCCAGGATCAGTACCGCGCGCAGATCAACTTTCTCGCGATCATCGTCGGGATTACGGTGGTCGCCGCCGGGATATTCATCTACGCGAACTGGCTTCAAGCTGGCAGCACCAAGACTGCCAGCTGCGTGGACTACCCGCAGTACTGTGTGCCGCACGCGGGCGGGGCGACCGGCAGCGGCGATCTGGCAAAGCTTGAAGCGCCCGGCATTCGCGCGCTGGATGGTGACAGCGCGGCAGCGCCGGGTGTCGTGCGGAGCGTGAACAGCGACGTTATGCCGACCCTGGGCGACCCGAACGCGCCGATTCACTTCGCGCTGTTCTCTGACTACGCCTGCCCGCACTGCCAGGACTATCACGCCGGGGACCTGAAGCAGTTCATCGACGACTACGTGCTGACCGGCCAGGCGACGATCTCCATGGCTATGCTCACGGGGACGGGCGGGCGCTATTCGCAGACCGGCTCGACGGCGGCGCTATGTGCCGGTGAGCAGGGCGCGTTCTGGGAGTTCAACGACGAGATGTTCCGCCTGGCCGAGTCGATGGGCGCATCCAGCGCGTTCGATCTGGCGCAGCTTCGTGACTCGGCCCGCAAGATGGGCCTGGACTGGGACGCGATGCGCTCCTGTATCGCCTCAGGCCGCTACGATTCGATCATGCAAAGCTATACCACTATCGCGCTCGACTCCGGTGTGACTGGCACGCCCAGCGTCCGGTTCCGGGAAGGCTCGGGCGGCCCCTGGCAGCCGGTGGGCCGCGACTACGCCAATCTCGCCACTCTGACCGAGCAGGTCAACGCCGCGCAGTAAGCCGCAGCGCGAATCTCCTGCCCCTGGCAGTCGTTCGGCATGAATCAAAAGCCCCCTCGCGCTGGAGGGGGCTTTTCTGTTCGACATACGTAAAGAACTATCCCTGCGCCGGTTCCTCGGTCGGGGTCGGCGTCTCAGCGGAAGTCGTCCCCACTGGCGGCTCGCCGACATCCGGCAGGAGCAGCACGTCATAAGGCTGACCGCCGCGCGTGAT
>JADLHR010000248.1 GCA_020848665.1 Anaerolineae bacterium | reverse complement strand
TGCGCTGGTGGACATTCAACCCCGCCGGGCGTATACTCACCCCTGATCCGGACACCGGGCGCGCAAGGGGGCGCGCTCCGGACGCTCACCGACGGGCCGAGGCTTATGGAACCTACTGAGGCGTACATCGCAATTGAAGGTGTGATCGGCGTGGGCAAAACCACGCTGGCGCGCCTCTTTCAGCAGGCGATTGGCGCACGGCTGGTGCTCGAAGTCTTTGAAGAAAACCCGTTTCTCAGCGATTTCTACACCGACCGTTCGCGCTACGCCTTCCAGACGCAGATTTTCTTTTTGCTCAGCCGCTATCACCAGCAGCGCCAGCTTCGGCGGATTCTTCGCCCGCTGATCAGCGATTATATGTTTGAGAAGGATCGCCTCTTTGCCCAGGTGAACCTGCGCGGCGACGAATTGCAGACCTATTACAGCGTGCAGGAGGCGCTGGCCGAGAACATCAGCCGGCCGGACCTGGTCGTCTATCTGCAGGCCAGCACCGAGACGCTGATGAACCGTATCATCGCGCGCGACCGCACCTATGAGCGCAACATGGACCCCGCCTATCTCGATAGCCTGCGCGCGACCTATGACGCTTTCTTTGGCGCGTACGACGCCGCGCCGGTGCTGACGATTGACACCAATACCCTCGATTTCGTCCAGAGCGACGCCGATCGCGAAGCCGTTTTCGCACGGATTCGCGGCGCGCTTGGCGAGGGTCCGAGCCAGCCCGCGCTGCCAGGGCTGGAGCGGGGCGTGACGCCCGCCGCACTGCCGCCTGCGCCGTTCGCCGCACCCGCTGCGCCCGCGCCGTCACGCGACGCGGCACGGAGCGCGCTGCAAGCCGGGCTGGCCGACGTGCTGGACGCGCTGATCCGGCTGGCGGATACGGCGGGCGTGGACCTCGACGCGGCGGCGCTGGACAGGCTGCGCCTCGACCACACGCGCACCGGGCAGGGTCTGGCGGACGCCGAAGAAGAGCGACCATGATCCCGCCTGCCAGCTCGACCAAGCAGTTCGTCGCCATTGCAGGCAACATCGGGATCGGCAAATCCACCCTGACAAGCATCCTGGCCGAGACGTTCGGCTGGAAGCCGTTTTACGAGGCGGTGGACGAAAACCCGTATCTGGCCGATTTCTACGAGGACATGACGCGCTGGAGCTTCCACTCGCAGGTGTTCTTCCTCTCGCGGCGCTTGCAGCACCATCGCCAGTTGGTCGATCATCCTGGCTCGGTCGTACAGGATCGCAGCGTATACGAGGACGCTGAGATTTTCGCCTGCAACCTGTACCGGCAGGGGCTGATGACCAGGCGCGATTACCAGGCGTATCACGACCTTTACGAAGGCGTGCGCGCCTTCCTGCCCGCGCCGGACCTGCTGATCTACCTCAAGGGCAGCGTCGAGACTCTGCTGGCGCGCATCCGGCTGCGCGGGCGTAACTTCGAGCGCGACATCTCGCCGGACTATCTCGCCCAGTTGAATGCGCTGTACGACGACTGGATCGCGCGCTGGGAAAGCTGCCCGGTGCTGGTCGTCCCGGCGGACACGATCGATTTCCAGCACGACGACGACGCGCGCGCGCTGGTCATTCGCGGCGTGCGCGAGGCGCTGCGCCCGGCGACGATTCGCTATTTGCAGCGTCCGGGCGAGGCGCCATGACATCTCGGCGGCGCGCGGCGTGTGCTAAAATCGGTTGGTCGCGCACAGGAGTCACCGGCCTATGAGCGCGGCGCACAGCATCCAGGCGCGCCTCAGCGAGACGCTGCGGCTGACATTGGTCTACCGGTTGGCGCGCGAGCTGAACGCCGAGCTGCGCTCCGCCGACGTGGTCCGGCGCGTGCTGCACACCACCGCCGAGGCGCTTGGCACACCCTACGCCAGTATTGTCAGCCTGTGGCGAGGCGAGATCCATGATGCCTATGCCCTGGGCGGTGCGCCAGGCGTCGATCCGCACCCGGCGCTGGCGCTGGTCCTGCGTGACGGTCTGGCAGGGTTCGTGCTGCACAACGGGCGCACGATGGTCGTCAACGACATCATCGCCAACCCGCTGTGGCTGCCGCTGCCCGACGATCCGCTTTCGCCACAGATCGGCTCGGCGCTGTGTGTGCCGCTGATTCATACGGGCGAGGTCGCCGGCGTGCTGACTCTGGCGCACCCCGCGCGCGGCTACTTTACGGTGGACGCGGTTAACCTGACGGCAACGATCAGTGAGATGGGCGCGGCGGCGCTGACCAATACCCTGCTGCTCGAAACGGCGCGCGAGGCCGAGCAGCGTTACGCGGCTCTGTTTGACGACGCGATCGTGCCGATTATCATCACCGACACGCAGGGCACGATCCAGGTCGCCAATCGGCGCGCGTGCGAGTTTCTGGGCTACAGCCACGAGGAGTTGGAGCGCCGGACCATCGCCGCCATCCACCGTGAGAGCGCCAGCGCCCTGATCGGCACACATTTCGACTCGTTGCAGCGCGGGCAGGAAGTGCGTTTTCGCTCGACGGCGTGGCGCAAGGATGGGACCGCGTGCGCGGTGGAAGTTTTCGCCAAGCGGCTGGATCACGGCCCAACAGCGGACCTGATTCAGTGGATCGAGCATGATCTCAGCTCGCAGTTGATGGTCGAGGAACTGCGACGCGATATGACCGCGATGGTCTATCATGACCTGCGCGGCCCGCTGGGCAACGTGTATTCAAGCCTGGAGGCGCTGAACCGGCTGCTGGCCGACGAGTCGAATCCGGCGGTCCGCAGCCTGCTGGACGTGGCACGCCGCGCCAGCCAGCAGTCGCGCCGGATGGTCGATTCGCTGCTCGACATTCAGCGGCTGGAGGAGGGGATGCGCCTGCGCGATCGCCACAACAGCGCGCTGAACGCCCTGGTCGAGGGAGCGGTCGAGCAGATGCATCCGCTGGCTGACGAGAAGAATATCCGTATGCGGATGGCGCTGGCCGCCGATCTGCCGCTGATCTACGTCGAGCCGGACATGATCGAGCGCGTGGTGGGCAACCTGATCGACAACGCGATCAAGTACACGCCCGACAGCGGCGTGATCGTGATCAGCACGGCGAGCAGCGGCGGCGAGGTGTACATTCGCGTCAAGGACACCGGCCCCGGTATCCCGCTCGACGCACAGCGATCGATCTTCGACAAGTTCGCGCGTGTGCGCTACCGCGACGCGCCGCGCGGCGTCGGGCTGGGGCTGGCATTCTGCAAGCTGGCGATCGAGGCGCACGGCGGGCGGATCTGGGTGCACAGCGCCGCCGACACAGGATCGATCTTCACCTGCGCGCTGCCGGTTGACGCGCCCGCAACCAGCGAGCTGCCTTCTTTGGGGGCGAATTCGACGTGACAAACCCGACGAGCAAGCGGTCTATCGATCGTGTCGATCATAAGGCCCGACTGCATCACCGGGCGCGCCGCATCTGCATCCGGGCGACGCTGATCGCCGCGAGCCTGCTGCTGGCAGCGTGCGGCGTCAACGCCCAGCCGGTGATCGTGACCCAGCCGCCGAGCGCGACCTGGACGCCGTCCGCGACGGTTACTGCGACGCTCGTTACAGCGGTGCTGCCGACCGAGACGCCGCCGCCAACCCGTCCGGCCAGCACACGCACGCCCGGCCCGCCAGCGGCTTTCCCGCTGGTGCCGACCATTCCACCCGCGCCCGAAACGCTGACCGCGACCGCCGCGCCCACGCACCTCGCTGCCGCGATCCGGTATTTCACGACCGACAGCGAATTTGTCACGCCGGGCGAAAACGTCACCCTGTTCTGGAGCGTTGACGGAGTAGACCGCGCGCGGATTTATCGCGTGGAGGAGGAAGGCGAGCGGCTGTTCCGCTGGGACGTGATGGGCGAAGGCCAGATCACGGTTGCCACGCGTGCGACCGATCGCGACGCGGCACGCTTCCTGCTGACGGCGCAGATCGGCCAGGTGGAGATTGAGCAGCTTTTGCTGATCCCGCTGCGCTGCGTGGATTTCTGGTTCTTTGACCCGCCGCCCGATGCCTGCGCCGCCGCGCCCGCCGAGCTGACCACCCAGGCCGAGCAGACCTTCGAGCGCGGGCGGATGGTGTGGGTCGCCGCGCTGGACCGCATCTACGTAGTATTTGAGGATGGCGCGCGGCCAGGGTGGGCGATGTACCCCGACGAGTTCAACGAGGGCGATCCGGAGCGCGACGAGTCGCTCGCGCCGCCGCCCGGCCTGGAGCAGCCGATTCGCGGGTTTGGGCTGGTGTGGCGCAGCAACCCGCGTGTGCGTGAGCGGCTCGGCTGGGCCGCCTCGCCAGAGGTCGCCTTCGAAGGAATGATGCAGGCTGACTCCGCCGAGCCGAGCCTGGCGACGCTGTACCTGCGCCTGCGCGACGGCGGCATTCTGGCGCTCGACGCGCAGACGAACGAATGGGATGTATTGGTTGCAGCCGGAACTCCTGAGGCATAGCGAGCCGGGTGAGGACAGGATAGGAAGCGCATGCTAAACGAGCCATCGGTCCTTTCGAACAGTCAGAAAGGGGGCGAAACGCCGCCTGCGCCCGTGATCACAGCCCGGCCGCCGCGCGCATCCTTTCCGGAGCTGGAGAGCGCGGTGCAGGAGGTGCTGGATATCTACAAAGTCAGCTATGATCCCCCGGCTCCGGCGAGTGTAGCTTTCACCGGGCGCCTGCGCGTTGACAGCGAGACCGCTTACGCACGGCTGGACAAGGCGTTCGCCGCGCAGGACTATCACACGCTGCTGACCACCAACGATCAGAACCAGCATGTCGTGCTGGCGATCAAAGGGCGCATCCGCCCGCGCCCGCGCCCCTGGTGGCCGAATGCGCTCCTGCTGGTGCTGACCTTCTTCAGCCTGCTGTACGTCGGGGCGCTGCAACAGGCCAGCATCGATGGGCAGACCGAGGTCGCGCTGTGGGAAGGTTTGCCCTATGCGCTGAGCCTGCTGCTGATCCTGGGCGCGCACGAGCTGGGTCACTTCTTCGCCGCGCGCCATCACAAGGTCAACGTCACACTGCCCTATTTCATCCCCATGCCGCTGTTCTTCTTCGGGACGCTGGGCGCGTTCATTCAGTTGCGCGAGCCGATGCGCAACCGCAAGATGCTGTTTGACATTGGCGCGGCGGGGCCGCTGGCTGGGCTGGTGATCGCGATCCCGGTGCTGCTGATCGGCCTGGCGACCTCGCCGGTCGAGCCGTTTCCCACCGAGACGTACATCATCGAGGGTGACTCGCTGCTCTACGCGGCGGCCAAGACGCTGATCTACGGGCGCTATCTGCCGAGCGGCGGCGAAGACGTGTTCATTAACCAGCTTGCCAAAGCCGGGTGGACGGGGCTGTTCATCACCGGGCTGAACCTGATCCCGCTGGGACAGCTTGACGGCGGGCACGTCATTTTCACGCTGCTGGGGCGCCGGGCGCAGCGCCTGTATCTGCCGCTGATTATTCTGTTCCTGATGCTGTCGGTCTTCAACACCTCGTGGCTGTTGTGGACGATGCTGCTATTCTTCCTGGGGCGCATCTACGCGACCCCGATGGACACGATCACGCCGCTTGATGCACGGCGGCGCGTGCTGGGCTGGGCGACGCTGGCGATCTTCGTGCTGGTGTTTGTGCCCAATCCGCTGAATATCGTTCAGCCCTAGCCGCTGCTGCCGATGGCCCGCAAAGCTGCCCGCACCTCGCCGGAACCGGCGCGCCTGACTAAGGCCCCGCGCGCTCCGCGCAAGGCGTCCCCGCCGCCCCCGCCGCCATCGCTGCGCGAGAAGGTCCTGCGGCGGCTACGGCATGCACGCCTGTTCGGGCTGGCGATCGTCGTGTTCGTCGCGCTGCTCGATGTGCTGTTTATCCTCGGCGCGATCGATCGCGAGCGCCTTGAAGACCTTTGGCCGTTCCACTGGGACCGTTCCGGCCCGCAGTTCATCACCGATTCAAGCGCGGCGCTGGCGCCCTTTTACGCGCCCGCAGTGCTGCACTGGCAGGACTCGATTGAACGCTGGGCGCGCGAATACGGAGTCAACCCGAACGTAATCGCGATCGTGATGCAGATCGAGTCGTGCGGCGATCCCGAAGCGATGTCGAGCGCCGGCGCGCTGGGGCTGATGCAGGTCATGCCGTTTCATTTTTCCTACGGTGAGAACATGATCAACCCGGAGGCCAACGTCCGGCGTGGCATGAGCGTGTTCCACGAATGCCTGAGCGTGTTCGCCGGGTGGGACCTGGGGATGGCGCTGGCGTGCTATAACGGCGGGCCGAGCGTGACGCAGCGGGAATATACTACCTGGACACACGAGACGCAGTCGTACTATCGCTGGGCGACAGGGATGTGGAACGAGGTCGTCCGCAACAGCAGCTCGAGCGCCACGCTGGACGAGTGGCTGGCGGCGGGTGGCGCGCGGCTGTGCCAGCAGGCGATCAGCCGTCTGGCGAGCGCCGCGCCAGCAGCCTACGGTCCCTCGCTGCGCGGGCCGGGTCAGGCGGAGTCCGGATTCGCTGCGTTGACTGTCCCGCTGCCGTATTCCCGATAAATCATCAGCGGCAGGCCGATCAGCGGCGCCCACTGGCGCGCCAGCGCCTCGAAGGCGGGCCATTCCAGCGCGTCCACGCCGGGCAACAGCGCCACGCTGCGCAGCCCTTCGCGCTGGCTCTGCTGATAGAGCGCCATCAACGCCGCTTCGGCAAAGCGCGGGCGAGCCGATCCCTGCGGCGTTTCGCGCAGAATCAGCGCGGCGATCCAGGGCGTCCCGTCGCGCCAGACCCACAGCGCACCCGGCGGGAGTTGCCCGGCGCGCGCCCGGCGGCGGTATTCGCTGACAAAGACGGGGTGACGGTCGTGAAGATGGGTGTAGACCGGCGCGACCGGCAGCCGCCCGGCGGCGCTCAGCCCGAACGCAACGGTCTGGGTGCGCGCTGCGAAGATGTCTCCCCGCACAACCTCGATGCTCATCTCAGGCGCTTTCGCTGCTCCATCAAAACTCCATCGGGGCGAAAAAACCGGAAGGGAATTGCGCCCCTTCCGGCCAGGTAGTGCCAGTTCAAACGGCCAAGAAAGTCTTACGCCGTCGCCACAGTCAGGTTCAGCGCCAGCAGGGGTTGAACCTTGATGCCCGGCCCCATCGTCGAGGTGAGCACCGCGCGGCGCAGGAATGTGCCCTTTGCCGAGCTTGGGCGCGCGCGGCGCACGGCATCCATCACGGCGGCCATATTGCCGATCAACTGCTCGTCGGAGAAGCTGGCCTTGCCAATCGGCACATGGATGTTAGCAGTCTTGTCGTTGCGGAATTCGATACGGCCGGCGCGCGCTTCTTCGATCGCGCGCGGAATGTCTTCCGCCGGGATCAGGGTGCCAGCTTTCGGGTTGGGCATCAGGCCCTTGCGGCCCAGCACCTTACCCAGGCGCCCAATCTTGCGCATCATATCCGGCACAGCCAGCGCCACGTCAAACTCGGTCCAGCCCTCGTCATTGATCCGGGCGATCACTTCGTCGTCGGCGACAATGTCCGCGCCTGCTTCCTGCGCGATGCGGGCGGCTTCGCCTTCGGCGAAGACCAGGACGCGGACAGTCTTGCCCAGACCGTAAGGCAGCAGCACCGTCGTGCGGATCTGCTGGTCGCTGTGGCGCGGGTCGATGCCCAGGCGCAGGTGCAGCTCGACCGTTTCGTCAAATTTGGCGTAGGCCGCTTCCTTGACGAGCCGGATCGCTTCTTCGGGGGTGTACAGCTCGTCGCGACCAATCTTCTGAGCCGCTTCCAGATACTTCTTTCCGTGTGCCATGTACGTTGTGTCTCCTCGTGGTATCAGCGGGCGTCGCGCGCCCTCCCACAGCTTCAAATGACCTTCAAGCGAACAATGCGGGCGGGCGCTTAGCCTTCGACGACGACGCCCATGCTGCGGGCGGTGCCTTCGATCTGCTGCATAGCGCCTTCGATATCAATCGCGTTGAGGTCCTTCATCTTGATCTCGGCAATCTCGCGGACCTGCTGGCGGGTCAGCCTGCCAACCTTGTCCTTGTTCGGCGCGGCGGAGCCACGATCCAGCCCGGCGGCGCGGCGGATCAGGAAGGCAGTGGGCGGGCTTTTCAGGATAAACCGGAACGAGCCGTCGGTGAAGATCGTGATCTCGGCTGGTACGACTTCGCCGATCCGGTTGCTCGTGCGGGCGTTGTATTCCTTACAAAAGCCCATCAGGTTAATGCCGTGCTGCGCCAGGGCCGGACCGATCGGCGGCGCAGGGTTGGCTTTGCCTGCATTGATTTGCAGGGTGACAACTGCTTTGACTTTCTTAGCCATGTTCTCGTTCCTTACTCGTTAGGGTGGTGAACAGAGGCGGCCCGCGCTTGGGTCGCCCGCGGTCAAAGGATCATGCCGCGCCGCGCGCTAGGCTTTTTCGACCTGTAAGAAGTCGAGTTCGACCGGCGTCTCGCGGCCAAAGAACGATACCAGCACGCGCACTTTCGCTTTTTCCATATCAATATCGCCGACCGTTCCGATAAAGTCGTTGAACGGGCCGTCGATAATGCGGA
>JADLHR010000247.1 GCA_020848665.1 Anaerolineae bacterium | reverse complement strand
GTGCTGCTGCCCGCGCTGCAACAGCGCGTCCTGAGCGCGGTCGAGACGATCACCGATCCGGCTTCGCGTGTGCGGGCGCTGAGCGCGATCATCGAGCAGCTGGCGCCGGAAATGCAGCGCGAAGCCGTCGCGCAGGCGTTCGAGGCGGCGGCGAGCATCCCCAGCGCCATGGCGCGCGCCACCGCGCTAAGCGTCCTGCCGCCGCATCTCCCGCCGGAGTTTCACAACCGGCTGCTGGCGCTGGCGCGTGGGCTGAACGATCCCGACGCCCGCGCAGCCCTGCTGACGCACCTGGTCGCGTTCCTGGCGCCGGAGCAGCAGCCCGATGTGCTGGGCGAGACGCTGGACGCGATCGCTGCGATCAGCGGCGACGACGCCCGCGCCCGTGCGCTGATCGCGCTCACCCGGCCCATCGAGGCAGCGGGCCTGCTGCGCGGCAATCCGGACGGTGTGCAGCACGCCATCACCGTCACGTTCGCTATTACCGGGGCCGACGCCCGCGCTCGCGCCTTTGCGGGGCTGGCGCCGTACCTCTCGGCTGAGCTGCTGACCGAGGCGCTTCAGGCGCTCAAGAATATCACGGATGACCGCGACCGTGCGCGAACCCTCGCTCAGCTCGCGCCGCACCTGACGCCGGGGCTGAGCGTCGCCGCCTACAATACCGCACAGGAATTAAGCACGTCCGAGGCGCGCGCGGCGGCGCTCTCGGCTATCGCGCCGTACCTGTCGGCGGCGGCCCGTGCCACCGCCCTGGCCGATGCGCTGGCTGCGACGCTCGCCATCGAAGCGCGCTATGAGCGCGTGACCGCGTTGGTGGACCTTGCGCCGCACCTGGCCGATACGCTGCGTGCCCGTGCCCTGCACGAGGCATTGAACGCAGCGCGCTCGATTAGCGACGAGGACGAGCGTGGGCGGGCGCTGGTCTTTCTCGCGCCGCACCTGCCGGCTGAGCGGCTGCCGGATGCTCTGGCCGACGCCTACACAATCGCCGACCCGGTCACACGCGCGCCGGCGCTCAGCGCGCTGATCGAGCGCCTGCCGGACGAGCCGCGCACGCGTGTCGCGCAGGACACGATTCAGGCCGCACATGCCGAGGACAGGGCGCAGCGCACCGCCTCGATCCTGGCCGCGATCGCGCCTGCGCTGCCGGACAGCGCGCTCGATGGCGCGATTGCGGTTGCGCTGGCGATCGCGCCGCCCTACGACCGCCTGCATGTGCTGACTGCGCTGCTGCCGCGCCGCCCGGAGCAACTGCGTGACGCGGCGCTGGCTGCTGCCCGCGCCGTGCCGGACGCGGTCGAGCGCGTCAGCGCGCTGCTGGAGCTGGTCCCCTATCACCGCCCGGCGCTGCGCGACGCCCTGCTTGACGAGGCGCTGGATGCGGCGACCCGCCTGGACGACAGTTACGACCGGGCCAGCGCCCTGGCGACCATCGCCCCCGCGATCGACGCGCAGGGCTACGTGCAGAACCGCCAGCAGGATGCGCTGGAAGCGGCGCTCCAGGGCGCGCTGGCGATTGGTGATCCGCTGGACCGCGCCCACCGCCTGAGCCGTGTTGCCGAGACCGGCGCCGCGTACCTGACGCCCGCGCAGTCCTACACGCTGTGGCGCGGCGCGGTGAGCACCCTGCGCCGCCAGCCTTACGCCGCCGCGCTGCGCGATCTGGCCGCGCTCAGCCCGCTGATCGCGCATATGGGCGGCGGCAGCGCCGTCACTGAGATCGCGGCGGCGCTCCAGCAGGCCAGCGTGCGCCGTGAATAGCGCCCCTTCAGCCGAGCCGGTAAGCCCAGAACAGCGCCACCTCGCGCCGCTCCAGATCGTCGTTGGTGTAGTATGCGGTGCGGATGCCTTCCAGCGCGCAGCCCATCGCGACGTAGAACTTGCAGGCGGGGACGTTGTTGGTCTGCGTCTCGAAGATCAGCGCGCGATAACCCTGGCGCCGCGCCCACACAGTGGCCCGCTCGAACAACTCGCGCCCCAGTCCGCGTCCGCGTGCATCACGGTCAAGCATCAGGTTCCAGACCCAGGCGGTGCTGTTCCATTCCTCCGGCACCACGTCGAGCACGCCGGCCAGCCGCCCGCCCTGTTCCACGACGAGGTGCAGCCCGTCGCCGCGCCGCAGCCGGTTGAGGATATTGCGCTGCTCGGTGCGGTCGAAGTCATAGCCCGCGCCCTTGTCGTAGGGGCGATCCAGCGCGCGCTCGACCAGTCGCCACCCGGCCTCGATGCCCTCACCGATACGCTGCACGTCAAGCGCCGTCGCGCTGACGAAGCCGGGGCGAATCTCCGCCAGCCGGGGAATGTCCGCCTCGGTCATCAGGCGAATGACGTATTCAAAAGCGGGCTGAGGATCGGAGCGGGGAGCATTCATTGCGCGTGCGGCCTCCTGACTGGACGCATGGGATCGCCGCAATTGTACGGCCCGGCGGCGGATTTTCAAGCGCCGCGCACCACGCACACAATCAACTGCCGGCAGGAGCCACTATGCGCTACGAAGTAGACCGGGGAGCGGTTCCCTGGGGCGTGCGGCTGACTTTCGCGGCGCTGCTGCTAGTTGCGTCCGAGGTGATCGTCTGGCAGAGGCCCACGCAATACGGCCCGCTGAACGGCCTCGCGCTGGTCGCGCTTTACGTGGCGCTCGCCGCGATTACGCTTGATCTCGGCGTGCGGCTGCATACCGCCGACGCGCCAAGCCTGCTGCTGGTGGCGGGCATCTATGGGCTGGTGAACGGCACGCTGATCGGCCACGTCACCACGCGTGACCTGCCGCTCAGCCTGATCGTGCGTCCGCTAGGTGCGCAGCCGCTGGCGTTTCTCGCTGCGCTGGGCGCGCTCCGGCTGCTGCTGTCAGGGAAAACGCTGCGCCTGCCGCACCTGCTCGTGGCAGCGATCGGCGGGCTGGCGTGGGGCGTCTGGGTACGCTGGGCGCCCGGCGCATCGGACGGCACGATCCCGCTCGTGTCCGCTGCGACCGCGCTGGTCGCCGCCGCGCCCGGACTCGGCGTCTGTCTTCTTGTCGCAGCCACCGCGGTGCGTGCGCCAGTCAAGCGGTGCGAAGACTGGCTGCTGGGGCCGGTGGAATGGTTCGCGGTGGGCAGCGTGCTGCTGGCTGCGCTAGCCTGGGGTGTGGCGCGAGGAGACATCAGTGGGATCGGCGCGGGCGTTGTCGTCACGCTGGCCGCGTACATGCTCGGCGCGCTGATCGCCACGCGCCGCCTGCGGCCCGACCGCTGCGCGTTGGACGCAGTCACGCCGCCGCGCGCGCCACACGTGGCCGGGTGGGTTGCCGCCAGCGCGCTCTTTCTGGTCGCGGGTGGAGTCGGTTACGCGCTGCCGGGCAGCGGCGACCGCTCCGCGCAGGGCGACCTGCTGATCGGGCTGCTGACCGCGTTCGGAGTGTTGTGGCTGCCGATCATCTCGGCGCTGGTAGGAATGCGCGCTTTCGTCCAGCTTGCCCGCGAGCAGGGGTGAGGGGGTAAGTGAGAGTGTCCCTTATAAGCTCGTCCGACGCTGCTTTGCGAACCCACCGCGTTTATTGCGTAACAACCGGTAGATCGTAAACATCCCCGTGCAGCGTGAGATCGGCTGAATTGATCCAGCCGTCGTACGATGCATCAATCTTCACCCAGGTGCAGTCGTCCGTTCGAGCCACCAGAGTCACATCCTCGCCGAACGCCGCTATCCGGTGCGGTGGCGCCAACTTGTTGGGGCGTTGATAAACCAGCGTGCGATTCGATGTGGTCACGGTAGCAAGAACCTTATGGCTGCCCGACTGAGAGACGGTAGACCGCTCTGCGCTCAGACTCGCGTTGCTGATGACGCCCGGCTGAGCAGGTGACGGGATACTTCTTTGCTCTGAATATCTGTCTCCGGAAGTCCTGAACGGCGGGGGGGTTCGCTCAGACGTATTGAGTTGAATCTCGTACAAGCGATTTTCAATTGTCAAGAAAAGCGATATTAACTCTGCGGAGACAGCGAGCATAAAAGCGCCAATTCCAATGGGAATAAAAGTAAGCAGGAAGACTCCGAACTCGAATTTAGTTTCACCGCGAAAGCCAACCGGAGTTCTTGCCGCATCCAGAGCCATGAATAAACCGGCTACCACAAGCAATATCGCCCCCCCGGTTAGTAGCGCCTTATAGGTGGTGAGCATCGGGAAACGATCCATGAATTTATCCCTCCTGGAGTATAAACAAAAACACTTTTCCTTCTGCTATTAACAAAGCATACTATTTTCGGACGCGTGCGCAACTCTGCGGGGCGGGGCAGCGGGTTTGGGATCCAACAAAAGGCCGCTGCACGGCATGTACTATCCAGGTTATCGCAAGCAGGGCGGAAAGTGTTCAGGAGATGAAAAGCAGAGGCGCGCTTACAACTCCCCTCGCTTTCGCAATTCCTCGGTACACGCGGGGCAGTAGCCGGTGAAGCAGGCGCACGCGCCGGTCACGCTGACGCCCTTGCGCCGCACCAGCTCGCTGACCATGCGGTTGAGCAGATCAGCGTGGATCAGCGTGCGCGTCCCGCAGCGGATGCAGGTCAGGTAGTGCTGTTCCGGCCCGGCGGACAGCCGGAAGACCACCCGGCGGTGGTCCGGCTCGACGTAGC
>JADLHR010000246.1 GCA_020848665.1 Anaerolineae bacterium | reverse complement strand
GGTTGTCAGAAAGGGCCGTTCCGGTATACACTCAGTCAGGCTCTACACGGGACGGGGGAACTCTGGTGGTCAGGTGCACACTTTGCGGGTTCGAGAACCCTGACGGTGAGGTAGTCTGCGGCAACTGCGGCTCGCGTCTGATCTCGCCTGAGCCAGACGCTGCCGAAACCCGCCGCCTCGACCCTGCCGCGCTGGGTTTCCAGATGCCTAACTGGGGAACAGCGCGCCTGGGCCGTGAGCGTCAGCTGCTGCTGCACATTCGCGGCCACGCGCAACCGCTGGTTATCAGCGTAACCGATCAGCTCATTCTGGGGCGGTTTGACGTGGAGACGCAGCAAAGCCCGGACGTCGGGCTGGACGATTACGACGCGCAGGACCTGGGCGTCTCGCGGCGGCACGCCGCGATCCTGGTCGAAGACAACGCGCTCAAGGTGATGGATCTGGGCAGCGCAAACGCGACCTATATGAACGGGCAGAAGCTGATCGCGCACCAGGCGCGCATTCTGCGCGATGGCGACGAGCTGCGCCTGGGGCGCCTGGTGCTGCGGGTGAATTTCGCGTGAGCGCTCTGGCGTCAGGGCTATTGGCGCGACGAGCAAAGTTAGTGCAGCGATCATCCGGCCGGGGCGCGAATCGCAGCGTCCGGGCCGGTTATCATATTCGGGAGGCATTAAGGGGACGATGTCGCGCTATACCTCGCCAACGTGGTACAAGGATGCGGTCTTCTATCAGATTTACGTGCGGGCGTTCAAAGACGGCAGCGGCGACGGGCACGGGGATTTCAAGGGGCTGCTCTCCAAGCTCGACTACTTGCAGCAGCTTGGCGTTGACTGCGTGTGGATCATGCCGATGTATCCCTCGCCGTTGGTCGATGACGGTTACGATGTGGCCGACTATCGCAACATTATCGAAGACTACGGGACGCTGGAAGACTTCAAAGCGGTGGTCGATGGCCTACACCAGCGCGGGATGAAGGTGATTGTGGATATTGTGGTCAATCACACTTCCGACCAGAACGCCTGGTTTATCGAGTCACGGTCGTCCAAGCAGTCCCCTTGGCGCGATTGGTATGTGTGGAGCGAGACCGACCAAAAATACCGTGATGCGCGTATTATCTTCCTCGACACTCTGAGTTCCAACTGGAGCTTCGATCCAAGCTCAGGCGAGTATTACTGGCACCGTTTTTACAACCAGCAGCCCGATCTGAACTACGACAATCCCGAAGTGCAGCAAGAGATGCTGGACATTATCGACTTCTGGATGGAACGGGGGATCGACGGATTCCGTGTGGACGCCGTACCCTACCTGTTCGAGCGCGAGGGCACCAACTGCGAGAATCTGCCGGAGACACACGCCTATGTCCGGCGGATGCGCGCGCATGTCGAGGCCAAATGGCCGGGGCGTATCTTGCTGGCCGAGGCGAACCAGTGGCCGGAGGACGTGCGGGCGTATTTTGGTGACCCCGGCGCGGAAGAGTTCCACATGGCGTTTCATTTCCCGCTCATGCCGCGCCTCTTCCTGGCGCTGAAACAGCAATCACGCAAGAGCATTGTGGACATCATGCAGCGCACGCCGGTGATCCCGCCGCGCGCGCAGTGGTGTATCTTTCTGCGCAACCACGACGAGCTGACACTCGAAATGGTGACTGAGGAAGAGCGCCAGTTTATGTGGGAGGAGTACGCGCCGGAGCCGCGTATGCGGCTCAATCTGGGGATTCGACGTCGTCTGGCGCCGCTGCTGGACAATGACGCGCGCCGTATCCGGCTGCTGAACGCGCTGCTCTTTACGCTGCCCGGCTCGCCGATTATCTACTACGGTGACGAGATCGGGATGGGCGACAACATCTGGCTGGACGACCGCAACGGCGTGCGGACCCCGATGCAATGGGATTTCAGCCCGCATGGCGGCTTCTCAGAGGCCGACGCTCTTTACGCACCCGCGATCAATGATGAAATCTATGGCTACCAGCATATCAACGTCGTGCAGCAGCAGGCCAATCCCGAATCGCTGTGGTATACCATCCGGCACATGCTGTCGGTGCGGCGCAACTATCGCGCCTTTGGCCGGGGGACGTTTGAGTTCGCGCTGCCCGAAAACGACGCGCTCCTGGGCTACTGGCGCGCGCTGGACCCTGATGACGATGCTGGCGGTGAGCCGGAGCGCTTCCTGGTGCTGGTGAATCTGACCGACTCCGAGCAGACCAGCGGGCTGGACCTGAGCGCCTTCGCGGGAATCGCGCCGGTGGACGTGCTGACCGGCCAGCCCTGGAGCCAGATCGACGCGCAGCCGTACACCTTCTCCCTGCCGCCTTATGGGTACTACTGGCTGCGTCTGCGCTGATCGGCCCTGCGTCTCAGGCTCGCGGCGTACCGCTTGACAGCCGGCCTGAGCGGAGTAGACTGCGAATAGTGCTCGCTGTTGCAAAGGAGGGTAGGATGGCGCGCCCAGAAGATCATAAAAGCCCCGCGCGCGATGTGCTGCGACATCCGCTGCTCGTCTATCACAATCTTGGCCGGCGCTACCGGCCGCCCGCGTTACTTCTTGTCATTATGGGTTTGTTCGCACTCCTCCCCAGCTTTATCGAGGAACTGGAAAATGACGCGGTCGAGCCGGAAGCGCTGGCGCTGGTGGGGCTGGTTCTGGTTCTGGTCGGAGCCGGGATGTGGCTGTTCAGCGTGTTGGCGACGGAGCGCTCGTATGTCGAAGTCCGGCCAGATGTCCTGCTGGTGCGCGGGCCGTTCCGCCGGACGATGATCAGCTACCAGCGGATCAAGCTGGTGCAGCCGGTGCAGGTTTCGCAGCTTTATCCGCGCAAGGACCTCAAAGGGATGGGCCGCCCGCTGGTCCGTCCGCTGCTGGCAATGACGGCGGTCGAAGTGCAGATGAACTCGTGGCCGGAGCCGAAAGAGCGGCTGATGCGGCGGTACGGGCGCTACCTGTTCTCGCCGCGCACCGACGCCTGGCTGTTCATTGTACCGGCCTACGGTGCGCTTATCCGCCAGATCGATGCTGCGATCCAGCGCAAGGCGGAGCGCGAGCGCGGAGGCGGAGCCTATGAAGACCCGATCGCGCGCCTCAGGCACTACGCTGATACGACCGGCTAGCGTGATCTGGCGCTCGCTCAAGAAGAAAACAGGCGGCCCTGCGCACAGAGTCGCCTGTTCTTTTCCCAGTTCTGCCGAAGCAGGGGCAGAGCGGTCGATTACTTGACTTCGACAGTTGCGCCGGCGGCTTCGAGCTTCGACTTGGCGTCGTTGGCGGCGTCCTTCGCCACAGCTTCCATGACGTTGTTTGGCGCGCCTTCGACCAGGTCCTTGGCTTCCTTCAGGCCGAGGTTCGTCAGGCTGCGGACAACCTTGATGACCTCGATCTTCTTCGGGCCGACGTCCTTGAGGACAACGTCGAACTCGGTCTTCTCTTCTTCTTCTTCCGCCGGGGCAGCCGCCGGAGCCGCCACGCCCATCATGGGCATCGCGCCCATCGCCATCGGGGCCGCCGCCTCGACGCCCCATTCTTCTTCCAGCATACGCTTCAGCTCAGCAGCTTCCATGACGGTCAGGGCGCTGAGTTGTTCCACGAGTTTCTGCAAATCGGCCATTGTGACAGGGTCCTTTCAGGTTTCTGGTTCGACTGAGTCGAGATTCTGTGCGTTATGGTGTGCGTTAAGTGACGGACGATCGGATCGCGCGAGCGATCGCACCGCGTTACGCGGCATCTTTCTGGCTGTAGGCCGCCAGCACGTTGACCAGGCCCTCGCTGCTAGCCTTGATTACCGCCACGACGCCGCGAGCGGGTTCGTTGAGCAGGCCGAGGAACTGGGTCATCGGCATGGTGACCATGCCCAGAATCTGCGCGCGCAGCGTATCGAGCGGCGGCAGTTCCGAGATGATGCCAAGTTGGGCCTTGTTGACGACCGTCTGGCTCAGGATGCCGCCTTTCACCACGAAGATATCGGTCGTGCCCGCAAATTCGAGCACGTTCTTGATGGTGAGCGGCAGGTCCTGATAGGCGATTGCGACCGCAACCGGGCCGGCGAGCAGATCGTCGGAGACGGCCATGCCCACCTGCTCGAGCGCGATTTTCAGCAGGGTATTCTTGGTGATGACCAGGCTCGCGTTGTTTTCGCGAAGTTTGGCACGCAGGCCGTCGAGCTGCTGCACGGTCATGCCGCGATACTCGGTAACAACCACGCCCTGCGCGTTCTGAAGCATAGAGACGTACTTTTCCAGGATGTCAGCTTTGCGTTGCTTTGTGAGAGCCAAGTGCACTTTCCTCCTTTCCTCCGAAGTGTGTCCGCAGCGGAGCCGAACAAAAAACGGCCTCCGCGCAAAAGCGAAGACCGTTCACATTTCAACCAGAAATCGGCGGCAAATGTGACGCCTGGCAAAAGGCTTGGCTCAGGTCTTCACCTCGGCAGGCTGGCATGTCGCCCGATTAAGTCCCGAAGGACGCCTGCTGTCTGCGGTAAAGCGCCAGTGATCTGGCGGTTAAGACGGCCAGAATGATACCAGCCGCGCCCGGCGCCGTCAATGCCGAGTTCAGGGCGAGTCGCTCGGCGTAGCGTGTTTAGCGCCGCCCGCGCAGCCGGTCGAGCTTGCGGCGGATGAACGCCCAGCGCGCTTCTTCCCACGCCTCATCAATCGTCTCGGGCTTGGCGCGTGGATCGACCCGGTGCTCAGGGGCATAGCGGTTCTGGATATAGGCGCGGGTGATGGCGTTGATCGGCTTCTCGCCGGTTGGCACCTCGCCCACCAGGTAGCGGCGGCGCTCGTCGGGTGTGGCGGAGCGATCGAGCCGCAGACCGAGCCAGCGCGCATAGATGCCCAGCCGGGCATAGGCCCGCTCGATGCCGTTCAGCCCACCCAGGCCGCGATACTCGACGTACCAGATCGCGAACAGAATAATCAGGACGAGCAGCACGATCACCAGCACAAATATTCCGAGCGTAATCAGGATCGTGCGCAGGACGCTCCCGCCCTGGCTCACGTCGACCGGCGCCATGTTCGGCGGCGGAGTCGGGGTCGGGCTGGGCGTCGGCGTTGGTGTCGGCGTCAGCGTCGGTGGCACCAGCGGATTGACGGCCTGGCTGGTTGGCGTCGCGTTTGCGCCCGCGTCCTGGGTTGGCGGCGCGAGGGTTGGGGTCGGGCTGGGCGTCGGTGTCGGCATCGGCGTCAGCGTGGGCAGCATCGCCTGCGGGGCCTGGTCGCCCTGACGGTCTAGCGGCGCTTCATCGGCAGTCGGCTCGAACTCGACCCAGCTATAGCCGGGGAAATAGACTTCGACCCAGGTGTGTGCGTCGCGCTCGCGGACCAGGAACGCGCCGTTTTCGTACGCGCCCTGCGCGAACCCTGCTGCCAGCCGGGCCGGGATGCCCTGCGAGCGCAGCATCATGACCATCGCCGAAGCGTAGTAGTTGCAGTAGCCTTCGCGTTCGTCGAACAGGAACCAATCGATCGGGTCGCGCCCTTCGGGCGGAGCGGGAATTGTCTCGTTGTACTGAATGTTAACGCGCAGCCAGCGCTCAATCGCTTTGGCGCGGTCATAAGGCGTCTGCGCTCCGGCGGAAGCGACGATCTGCGCAGCGAGATCGCGCACACGTGGCGAGACATCCTCCGCGCCCTGGAGATACAGATCGCGCACCCAGGATGGATAATCCGGGCTGGT
>JADLHR010000245.1 GCA_020848665.1 Anaerolineae bacterium | reverse complement strand
TTCACCGCTTCGAGACGCGGAAACGCATCGCGCAGGCCGCACGCCTGAGCCGTGCAGCCGGACGTTCCGGCCTTCGGAAACGCAAACAGCACAACCTTCTGGCCGCGATAATCGCTCAGCCGGACGGTCTCGCCATCCTGGTTTTTCAGTTCAAAATCGGGAGCCTGTTCGCCAACGGCGGGCATAACGCATACTCCTGTTGCACGCTCAGAAAGTGCTGCACATGTCAGACTTTAGCACATTGCAGCGCGAACAGGGCAGAAACGCGCGGCAGCCGCCAGGAATCACCGGGCAGACCGGCTCGGAGCGAGCGAGCAGCAGGCTATCCGGCGATCCTGTGCGGCCGGTAAGTGAGCGTTACGCAACCAGGCGTGCGTATATCCTGGTCCGGCGCCTTAGTGCAGCGTCCGCAGCACCGCCAGCACCCGCCCCTGGACGCTGATCTTGTCGGCGTCCACATAGATCGGGTCCATCGTCGGGTTGGCGGGCTGAAGGCGAACCTGGCTGCCTTCCAGATAGTACTTCTTGAGCGTGGTCTCGCCGCGCTCTGGCAGGAAAACGGCAACCATGTCGCCGTTCCGCGCGATGTTCTGGCGCTCCAGCACAATCACGTCGCCATCGGCTACCATCGCGTCGATCATCGAATCGCCCGTCACGCGCAGGGCAAACAGATCGCTCTGGCGGTGCTTGCCAAGCATTCCCTGGGGCACGTCGATAATGTCGTCGTCGTCGTAGTAGTAGCCGAAGTCTTCACCCGGCAGCGGCACAGGTGCGCTGGCCGCGATCTTGCCGACCAGCGGAATCTGCACCAGGTGCGTGATGTCCACGACCTTGAATGGCACCTCTTTGGGTGACTCGCCGCCAACCAGTCGCAGCCCGCGCGATACCTCCGGCGAACGTGCCAGCAGGCCGTACTCGACCAGCTTGTTGAGGTTGTAATTGACCACTGAGGTCGAGGCGATTTCTACCGCCTCACCGATCTCGCGGATGGTGGGCGGATACCCGTTGTTCCCGATAAACGCCTCAATAAACTTGAGAATGCGCTTCTGGCGCGTCGAGAGTTTTTGTTCCATGAGGCTCGCTCCTGTTGAACTGTCTCTAACAATCGGGCAACAATCCGATAGCGGACGATAGGCCCGGCCGAACATGGACGGACAATAATCGCACAATAGTTCGATTGTTAAGGAAATTATAGACCGAACTCATGTTCTGTGTCAAGCCATCGCATCGGGGAAGAATTGGCAGTAGTCGAGCATCCTCTTATACTGGGAATAGGGAAACACGCACAGACTCCGGCGCCCGCCGGAGCGCAAAGGAGCACGGTTCAGATGACGATCACTCTCACCTGGCTCGGTCACTCAGGCGTTCACCTGAAAATCGGCGAGCACGACGTTCTGATCGATCCCTATCTGACGGGTAACCCGCTCGCGCCGATCCCGGCAGATGACCTCCCGGCGGATTTCATCCTGCTCTCGCATGGGCACGACGACCACGTGTGCGACGCCGCCTCGATTGCCCGGCGCACCGGCGCGACAATCGTCGCCAACAATGAGATCGCGATCTGGTACCGCGACACGCACGGGATTGAGAGCGTCCACACGCTCAACACCGGCGGCGGCGTCAGGCTGCCATTTGGGCGCGTCGAGCTGACCATCGCGCACCACAGCTCCGCGCTGCCCGACGGCTCGTATGGCGGCCAGCCCAACGGGATTCTGATCCTCACTAACGAGGGCAAAAACATTTATCACGCGGGAGATACAGCCGTTTTCTGCGAGATGCAGTTTATCGGCCAGCGCGGGATTGACCTGGCTCTGCTGCCGATCGGGGATTATTACACGATGGGCATCGACGGTTCGCTCCAGGCAATCGACCTGATCCAGCCGAAAGCCGTAATCCCGATCCACTACAACACCTTCGACGTCATCATGCAGGATGCGGCGTACTGGGCGCAGCGCGTCGCCAACGAGACGGACGCGCTGCCGGTCGTGCTCGACCCCGGCGGGAAGCATACGCTCAGCTAAAAGCAGCGAAAGACAGCTATAAAACAGCAGAAAAGCAGCAGAAAAGCAGCTAAAAACAGCGACAAACACAGGGCCGTTCTTAGCTGCTTCTTGCTGTACTTAGCTGTACTTAGCTGTACTTAGCTGTACTTAGCTGTACTTCGCTGCTTTCGGCTTCCGCGTGTGCCAGTCGGTCACGCGCTGGTAGGCGTCACCGGCGCGCAGCACTGCCGGCTCGCCGAAGGCTGGCCCGATGATTTGCAGGCCAATCGGCAGGTTCCGGGAATCGAAGCCGCACGGCACGCACATCGCCGGGACGCCCGCCAGGCTCGGCGTCAGCGTGAGCACATCCGCCAGATACATTTGCAGCGGATCGTCGATCTTCTCTCCGATGCGGAACGCGGTACCCGGCGTCGCAGGGGTCACGATCACATCCACCGCGCCAAACGCCTGATCGAAGTCCTGACGGATCAGGGTACGGACCTGCTGCGCCTTCAGATAATACGCGTCATAGTATCCTGCCGACAGCGCGTAGGTGCCGAGCATGATGCGCCGCTTGACTTCCGCGCCGAACCCCTGGCCGCGCGTGGCTTTGTACGTCGGCCACATGCCGCCCGCCTCGACGCGCAGCCCATAGCGCACGCCGTCGAAGCGCGCGAGATTCGCAGACGCCTCCGCCGGGCCAATCAGGTAGTAAACATGCGCGCCGTAGCGCGTGTGCGGCAGGCTGATCTCGCGCACGTCCGCGCCGAGCACCGCAAATCGGTCGATCGCGGCGCGCACCGCCCGCTCAACTTCCGGCTCGATCCCCTCCACAAAGAACTCGCGGGGAACGCCGACGCGCAGCCCGTGCACGTCGCCGGTCAGCGCCTGGGCGTAGTCGGGCGGCCGCTCTGGCAAGCTGGTGCTGTCGAGCGGATCGTGCCCGGCCATCACGCCGAGCAGCGCCGCGCAGTCCGCCGCCGTCCGCCCAAAAACGCCGGCCTGGTCCAGTGACGAGGCGAACGCGATCAGCCCGTAGCGCGAAACGCGCCCATACGACGGCTTGAGCGCCGACACGCCGCACAGCGCCGCCGGCTGGCGCACGCTGCCACCGGTATCGGTGCCGAGCGCGCCAGGCGCTAGCCGCGCCGCGACCGCCGCGGCGCTGCCGCCGCTGCTGCCGCCGGGCACACGCTCCAGGTCCCAGGGATTGCGCGTCGTGAAATAGCCGGAGTTCTCGGTGGACGACCCCATTGCGAACTCGTCGGTGTTGGTCTTGCCGAGCATCAGCGCCCCGGCATCGAAAAGGCGCTCCAGCGCAGTCGCGGTGTAGGGCGGCACGAACCCTTCGAGGATGCGCGATCCGGCGGTTGTCGGGACGCCGCGTGTCATCAGCACGTCCTTGACTGCCAGCGGGACGCCGAGCAGCGGCGCGGAGTCGCCTTGCGCCAGGCGCCGGTCGGCATCGGCAGCCGCTTCGAGCGCCTGCTCCCCGGTCACCAGCAAAAAAGCGCGCACCTGCGGATCGACCGCGTGGATGCGGTCAAGGTACGCCTGCGTCAGATCCAGCGCGGTAATCGCGCCCGCACGCAGTTGATCGCGGGCTTCGGTCAGGGTGAGATCGGTCAGCATAGGGTCCGCCCCTCGCGTGGCATTTCCGGTTTTGGGTCTGGGCGGGAGTATAACACGGAGCGCAGCAGACTGGGCGCGAAGTCCAGATGCAAAACGAG
>JADLHR010000244.1 GCA_020848665.1 Anaerolineae bacterium | reverse complement strand
TCCCGGTCAACCCGGCCACGCCAACGCCGGAGCCAACTCAGCCGCCAGCCGGAACGACGACCGAGATCATCATCGAGGTCGTGCCACCGGAAACCCCTGAGGGCGGCGCGCAGTAAGCGCCCTCTCCCCTGAACAGAAGCGGGCCTGGAGTTCTTCCAGGCCCGTTTTCTTCTGCTCGTCTGCCCGACGACTCAGGGGAACATCTATTGAACATCTATCGGTGCGATGCCCTGATCGTTCAGTCGCGGCGGGGATGGACGAGTGTGACCGGGCAGCGCAGCCCCTTCAGCACAGTCTGCGCGACGCTTCCCATCAGCAGGCGCGAGATGCCGGTCCGCCCATGTGTGGACATGACCACCATGCTCACCCCGGCCTCGGACTCGACATAGTCAATGATCGCCTGGGCGGGATTGTTGCTGCGGATGATCTGCTCGCGCGCGCGGACACCTTCGCGGCGCAGCGTATTGCGCAGCGCGATCAGGGTGTCGCGCATATCCTCGTAAGGGCGCTCGGCGGCCTCCTGCTGGCCGGCCAGCGCCAGTTGATCGGCGTAACCGCTGGCTGGCGACTGGAACACATGCAGCAGAATCACCTCGGCATCGAAGGCGCGCGCGATCTCCTTGGCCTGCGGCAGCGCGCTCTCTGACCAGTTCGAGCCGTCCAGCGGCACCACGATCTTGTATGTCGTCGGGCGAACGAGCAGCAGCGGCACCGCCAGAGCGTTGAGCGCGCTCTCGATCTCCGGGCCGAAGACCCAGCGCAGCATCCCCGTCCATCCCTGGGTGGACATGACAATCAATTGGATGCTCTCCGCCTCGATCAGACGCTCCAGCGCGGCGCGCGGCTCGGCGCTGCCGATCACCCGCGTCTCGGCCTCGATATCCTCAGCGCGAAGCTGGTGGCGCAGCGTCTGAAGCCGGGCCTGCGCTTCCTGACAGGTTAGCTGCGCGACAGCCAGCGGGAACTGCGCAGTCTCGGCGTCGATCGCGTCCGCCAGGCAGACCAGGAGCAGCCGCGCATGGTGCGCGCGCGCCAGATCGACCGCGTAGCCGATCGCGTATTCGGCCACATCCGAGCCATCCAGCGGAACAAGGATATTCTGATAGACAGGCGTCGGCATGCGCATCGGGTTTGTTCCTGCGCTAAAGAATCTGCGAGAGGAAAAGCTTGGTGCGCTCGTGCTGCGGATTGTTGAAGAAATGCTCCGGCGGCCCCATCTCGACAATCCGCCCTTCGTCGAAAAACACCACGCGGTCCGCGACCTCACGTGCGAAGCCCATCTCGTGCGTCACAACCAGCATCGTCATACCGCTCTGGGCCAGCTCCTTCATAACATCCAGCACTTCCTTGATCATTTCCGGGTCGAGCGCCGAGGTTGGCTCGTCAAAGAGCATGATCTTGGGCTGCATCGCCAGCGCCCGTGCGATCGCGACGCGCTGTTGCTGCCCGCCCGAAAGCTGGGCAGGGTATTTGCGCGCCTGCTCCGGGATGCCGACACGATCGAGGAGCTGCACGGCGATCTTCTCGGCGTCGCGGCGCGGCTGGCGGCGCACAAAGCGCGGCGCGAGGGTGATGTTTTGCTGCACGGTTAGATGCGGAAAGAGGTTGAATTGCTGGAACACCATCCCGATCTCGCTGCGGATCGCCGCAATATTGCGCACGTCGTGGCTCAGCTCGATCCCGTCAACGATAATCTGCCCTTCCTGGTGTTCTTCAAGCCGGTTGATGCAGCGGATGAAGGTCGATTTGCCCGAGCCGGACGGGCCGATGATGACGACCACTTCTTGCGGCATGACTTCCACGTTGATGTCTTTCAGCACATGGAAGTTGCCAAACCACTTGTTCACCCCGCGACAGATGATAATCGGCTCGCGGGTTTCGTTATTCGCCATGACGCGGGCTTCCTCTTTCTGCATCGACGTTCTATCCGATTACCGCCGGACGCTGCCTGCTCCTGATATTTCGAGGCGGCGGCTGACATCCGACATGGCGTAGCTGATCACGAAATAGACAATCGCGATAAAGATGTACGCTTCGCGCTGATACGGCCGGTAGATCGGCTGGCCGCTGACTATTGTATCCACAATCCCCACCAACTCGAACAGCCCGACCACGGCTACCAGCGACGTATCTTTGAACAGGCTGATGAACTGCCCCACAATCGCCGGGATCACCGCGCGCAGCGCCTGCGGCAGAACAATCAGCGTGGTCGTCAGGAGGGGGTTCATACCCAGCGCGCGCGCCGCTTCAAGCTGGCCGTGCGGGACAATTTGCAGCCCGCCGCGCACGTTCTCGGCCAGGTACGCCGCGCTGAACAGCGTCAGGCCAATCATCATGCGCACCGTCAGGTCAAGATCGGACAGCTCCGACCAGAAAAACGGCACGATCAGCTTCGCCATGAACAAAATCGTAATCAGCGGCACACCGCGAATCACCTCGATGAACAGTGTGCAGGTCCACTTGATCACCGGGAGCGAGCTGCGTCGCCCAAGCGCAAGCGCCACGCCCAGCGGAAACGAAGCCGTGATCCCGACGAGCGTCAGCAGGATCGTGAGCAGCAGCCCACCCCAGACCGAGGTCGGGACCATCGGCAGGGTATGGCTGCCCTTCACGCCGTAGAGAATGACCAGGATTACCGGGCCGGCCAGCGCCCAGCCCACGATCGCGGCACGGCGCACGCCCCTTTCGCGCTTGCCCAGCATGCCGATGATCCAGCCGTTCAGAAACAGCGCGGCCCCAATGAACACCTCGCTGGAGATCGTTCGCAGGAAGGGCGCAAGCTGGAGACTGACAAATTCGCCAAATGTGCGCGCACCTTCATAACGATAGGCGCGCTCCTCGGCGTAGAGCGGGCGCTCGATTTCTGGCGGCGCGCCGAATGCCCCATCGCGGGCAGTTATCGCGCTGTCGAGCGTGGGGAACAGCTCGACGCCATCCACGCGCAGCCAGGCGTAACCCGCGTTGTCGTCGCGATTCGCGTCGTCGCGTTCGACTTGGAGCACATACCACCCGTCGCGCGGCAGCCTGACCTCGAACGCTCCGCCGGGCGCATCAGGCGTCGAAGCCGCTGCCACCGGGACGCCGCCTACGCTGACCGGCGCCAGCGCGCGGTCGAGCAGGCGCACGGTCAGCAACAGGTTGTGATCGGCCAGATCAAGCTGCCCGGTTGACGCCGCGCGGGCCTGGGTCGACCAGTTGGTGCGCGACTGGGACTCCACATAGCCCAAAAGAGGTTGCGTAGTGTCCGCCGTCTCGGTCAGCGGATCAAGCTCGGCGCGCAGGGTATCGCCTTTGTACCCCAGAAACACCAGACTGGAGGGGCTGCGCTGCGGCTCGATCAGGATGTAGACGGTTGGCTCAGGAATCTTCGCGCCCAGCACCGGCACAATCACAATCGCGGCCAGCGCGATCAACACCACGATCCACACGCCGCGCGCCACCCGTCCCCAGATGCCCAGGCCCAGCCCGGTCAGGAAGACGAGCAGCGCACCGGTCAGCTCCATGCGCCAGATCTCGGCGCGAGGGTACAGGCCGCTGGTAATCAGCCGCAGGTTGTTGGTAACAACCGACCACTGCGCCGCCGACACCGCCCACGTGACGAACGTGACGACGAACCACACCAGCAGGCCGCCGGTCGCCAGAGTCGCAAGCGTGTTTATCCGGCTGCTGAACAGGTTCTTGCGCAGCCAGCCGAGC
>JADLHR010000243.1 GCA_020848665.1 Anaerolineae bacterium | reverse complement strand
TTTGGGCGGCAGGGCCGCGCTGCTGATTTCTGCTAGAGCGTGTTATGCACTTGTGCCGGGTAAAGCCCCCCATCCCCCGGCCCCTTGCCCCCAAAATGAGGGAAGGGGAGTCCATCCGGCTTTTTTTTCCTTCCCTCGCGCTGGGGAAGGAAAGCCGACCGCAGGTCGGAAGGATGGGGGGATGGCCTGGAAACCAGACCACGAAGTGCATAACAGCCTCTAGAGCCTAGCCAGGCGCGCAGCAGACAGCCACTTCTTGGTACGAAATGCCGAACCGCACCGTGTCGGACAGTGTATCAGGCGTTTGACCGGCGTCTTGCCCCCGGCTCCACCAACAGAGACAGCTTTCGTGCTAAGATAGCCTTATAACAGGCTATAATTCACGCTCACCGCAGCACGAGTCCGGCGGGCGATGTTCCTGTTCTCTGCATGAGAGTTGCGTGAGGGCTTCGACTATGAACCGACTGGTACGCTGGCTAGCCATCATCGCGATCGCCGTGACTGCGCTGGGCGCGGTCGCGGGCGGCGCGCCACCCTCGGCCTCGGCGCAGGCGGGGTGGACTGCTCAGGTCTACAACGACCGCAATCTGACCACCGGACCGGTGTGGACCGGGACAACCGGCGCGGTCAATTTCACGTGGGGACAAGGGACGCCTGTGATCAATGGCGTCAGCACCACCTCGCAGACCGACAATTTCTCGGTGCGCTTCACCTCGACTGCGTTCTTCTCCGCCGGGAGCTATCGCTTCACGGTCACGGCGGACGATGGCGCGCGGCTCTATATTGACGGGGTGCTGCTGATCAACGACTGGCGCGAGGCCGCGCAGCGCACGCTCCAGGCGGATTACACCTTCCCGGCGGACGGCAACCACACGATTGTCGTCGAGATGTTCGATGCGCTGTATGACGCGACCATCCAGGCCAGTTGGGCGCTGACCAGTGGCGGCGGCGGTGTGCCTGGGACCGGTGGCGGCGGCCCGTGGTACGCCGACTATTTCAACGGCCCGGACCTGAGCGGCCCGCCGATTTTCTCGACCTCGTACCCGGCCAGCGGGTTGAATCTCAGTTGGGGCACGGCAGCGCCGGGCGGCCCGGTTCCGGCCGATAACTTCTCGGCGCGCTTCCTGCGCTACCTGACCGTGCCGAACGACCTGCCGCAGGCTGTCTATACCTTCTACGCTTATGCCGATGACGGCTTCCGCTTCTATGTGGACAGCACGCTGATCCTCGACCGCTGGGATACGCTGGCGACCGAGCGCGTTCAGGCCGACGTGACGCTGCTCAACGGGCCGCACACGCTCAAGTTTGAATATCGCGAGCTGACATCGAACGCCTACCTGTTCCTGACCTGGACGCCGCCCGCCGCGCAGAATCCGGTGCTTTCCCCGACGGGCGGAGCGGTTCCACCGGTCGCGCCGCCGGCAGCAGGCGGCATCACCGCGACGGTCAACACCACGCGCCTGAACGTTCGCACCGGGCCGAGCGCTGATAACAACATCATCACGACCATCAGCCGGGGCCAGACCTATCCCGCGACAGGGCGCACCGGCGATAACGCCTGGCTCCAGATCGCCGTCGCCGGACAGAACGGCTGGTCCGCCGCACGTTACCTGACGCTCAGCGGCGACATCAACGCGCTGCCGGTCGTTCAGGACCAGGGCGGCGGTGGTGCGCCCGCTCCGGCGCCCCAGCCAACCGGTGCGCAGGGCCGGGTGCTGGCGAACCTGCGTCTGCGCGCCGAACCGACGACTCGCAGCGCCCAGATCGGCGGGCTGGACTGGGGCGAGATCGTGGACATCGCGGGCCGCAGCAGCAACCATAGCTGGTATCAGATCATCCGCGCCAGCGGGCAGGCCGGCTGGGCCTACGCGCCGCTGATCCGCATCACCGAAGGCAGCTTCGACGCGCTGCCGTACACCGACGGTTCGATACCGGTCTTCGCGCCGCCGCCGACCGAAGGCGTGATCGCGCAGGCGTATGGCAACATGCGGATCCGTACCGGCCCCGGTGTGCAATACCCGGAGATCAGCAAGGCAGTCTGGGGAACACGCGTGCAGGTACTGGGCGTCAGCCCGGACGGGCGCTGGCTGAAGGTCCAGCATGGCAACGTAACCGGCTGGTCGTCGGCGCCCTGGTACCGGATCGTTCAGGGCAGCCTCGCCAGCGTCCCGACTACATCGCAATAAGCGCCCTTCCGTCCGGCAGAAGACCGCGCGCTCCGGCTCGATCCGGGGCGCGCTGCTTTATCCGGCTCTTGTCTGCTTTTGACTGTTCCTGGCTGCTCTTTGCTGCTCCTGGCTGTCTTAGGACCGTTGTCGTATCGCGCGCGGGCGCTCACCCGGCTATACTGGAAACAGAATCAGACATAGAACCAAAAACCAGCAGATCAGCGCCAGACAGCGGCATGACAGCGCCTTACTCACCCACTCAACCTCAACAGATAGCCAGCGCGGCGGAGCAGTTCGTTCGCGCCCTGGCGCGGCTGTTTCCTGGCGGGACGTTCGACCAATTCTTCCACGCCGAGACGGTCCGCCGCGCCTGCTGGATCGCGCTTCAGCTGGCCATCGAACGGTACGCCGCGCTGGATGCCACGTCGCGCAGCAACGGCCTGGGCAAAGGCGCGCTGTTAGCGCAGCCGCGCGTTGCTGACGAGCTGCTCAGGCTATTTCTGCCCGGCGTGCAGCCCGACTACGCTGCCGTCGCTGAGGAATGGGCGAGGTTGTTGCACCGCGCCGGCGCCGAGCGAGCCGATCTCGAAACGCAGGCGCGGGCGCTGTTCAGCCTGATCGCCGAGGCGATGCGCCGCTCGCCCGACCTGCGCCTAGTGCTGCGCCAGATCGGGCAGCAGCGCGACGGCGCGCCGGAAGTGGGCAGCGCCGATCTCGACCGGCTGCTCGAAGCGGCGTTAGCCGAAGGCCCCGGCGCGCTGCACCGGCAGGTGCGGCACCTGCTCGCGCTGGCCGTCGAGCGCAGCGATCCGGCTGCACAGGCCGGGCTGGACGCGGCGCATTTGCTGGCGCTGGCGCCGATCGCGGCAGAGCTGGACGCAGACGAGCTGCGCTGGGCCTGGGAAACGATCGGTCGCCTGGACGACGCAGCGGCGCGCGCGCACCTCACGGCGCGTTTTGCCCCACATATGGCTCGCACGGGTGAGAAGACCGACCCGCTCACTCTCGTGCGCCAGCGCCTGGACGATGCCAGCCCGCCCGTGCCGCCGGCAGTGCGCGTGGATGCGCTGCTCGATCTGCTGCCGCATCTGGGCGCCAGCGAGCCGGG
>JADLHR010000242.1 GCA_020848665.1 Anaerolineae bacterium | reverse complement strand
GACTGGAGCTGGGAGGGGTTCATTACGCGCAACAATACCGAGCTGCTGGCGGCGTGGGGCAACCTGGTCAACCGCGTGCTGAAGTTCGCCGCGCGCCATTTCGAGGGGCGCGTGCCCGAGCCGGGTGAATTGCGCGGCATCGACCGCGAGATTCTGATCGAGGTCGAGGCGGGCTTTGAGCGCATCGGCGCGCTGCTGGACGCGGTCAAGCTGCGCGACGCGCTGAGCGAGACGATGGCTCTCGCGCGCGAGGTCAACGGCTATCTCGATCGCGCGCCCTGGTTCAAGGTGATCAAGGAGGATCGGCAGGCTGCCGCGACCACGATTTACACCGCACTGCGCTGCATCGACAATCTGAAAACGCTGTTCGCGCCGTTCCTGCCGTTCACCTCGCAGCAGGTGCACGAGTACCTGGGCTATGAAGGGCGGTTGTTCGGCGAGCAGCGGATCGAGACCTACGCAGAAACTGAGCGCGATCACCCGGCGCTGATCTACGACGCCAGCGGCGCGATTGGGCGCTGGGCGCCGAGCGCGCTGCCCGCAGGTCAGACTCTGCGCGAGCCAGCGGCGCTGTTCCGCAAGCTGGAGCCGGAGCTGATCGACGCGGAACGGGCGCGCCTCGGCCAGCCGCGCGAGGTCGAGACGCAGCCGGGCCAGAGCTAGGGGCGTCTTATGCACTTGCGCCGGGCAAATCCCCCCATCCTTCCGACCTGCGGCCGGCGTTCCTTCCCCCAGAACGAGGGAAGGAAAAGCACTGGATGGACTCCCCTTCCCTCATTTTTGGGGCAAGGGGCCAGGGGATGGGGGGCTGTCCCCAACGGCCAGTCCACAAAGTTCATAACAGCTTCCAGGCGCAGGCGCTCCCGATGACGCGCCGCCTTGAACGGAGCCTGCTTGGCGCAGTGCTGCTGGTCTATCTGGTGCTCGCCACGCTGTACGCGGTCCGCACGCCGGACTGGCAGGCGCCCGACGAGCCAGCGCATGTCAACTACATCCGCCAGATCGCCGACGATGGCGCGCTGCCGGTGCTCGAAGCGGGCGACTGGCAGCAGTCGTATCAAAACGAGCTGACGGCGCGGGGTTTCGACCCGGCGCTGCTAGGGCGGCTGGATACGGTTCAGTACGAGGACCACCAGCCGCCGCTCTATTACCTGCTGCAAGCGCCGGTCTACGCGGTGACCGGCGGCAACCTGACCGCGCTGCGGATGGTGTCGGTGCTGCTCGGCGCGGGCGTTGTGCTGGCGGCCTGGGCGGCGCTGCGCACGCTGTTCCCGGAACACCCAGCCCTGGCCCTGACCGGCGCGGCGTTCGTCGCCTTTCTGCCGCAGCATCTCGCCATTCTGAGCAGCGTCAGCAATGACCCGCTGGCCGAGCTGATCGTCGGGCTGACGCTGCTGGTCGCGCTGCGCTATCTGCGCGGCGCGAAACGGGGCGCGTCGCCTGCGCTGCTGGGGCTGCTGGTTGGGCTGGCGCTAATCACCAAGACGACGATCTACTTCCTGGCGGGCGTCGCGCTGCTGGCGGTGCTGTTGCGCGGGCGCCGGGAACGCTGGCCCCGGCGGACGGCGGCGCGGCACGTCGCGGCGGTGCTGGTTCCGGCGCTGATCCTGGGCGGCGCGTGGTGGCTGCGCAACCTCGACACTTACGGCGGGATAGACTTCACCGGGCTGGATCGTCACGACGCCGTGACCGTCGGCCAGCCGCGCACGGCGGACTACATCGACACGATGCATGGCGGCAGCCTGGCGCGCTATCTCGACGCCTACGCCCGCACCACGTTTCGCAGCTTCTGGGGACAGTTCGGCTGGATGGCGCTGATCATGCCCGGCTGGACGTACACCATCTTTGCGCTGTTCTCGCTGGCGGTGCTGTTGGGAGTAGCGCTGTTCGTGCGGCGCGAGCGGTGGCCGGGGGCGCTGAGCGGCCCGCAGCGCGACGGGCTGCTGCTGCTCGGCGCGACGCTGGCTTTCGTCGTGGCGGCGTACCTGCTCTACAACCTGACGTTCGTGCAGTTCCAGGGCCGCTATCTTTTTCCGGCGCTGATCCCGCTGGCGCTGTTGGTCGCGGTCGGGCTGGCGGGCTGGGCGGATTTGCTCCCTCCGGCGGTTGGCGCGGCACGCAGACTGGCGCCGGTGATCATGCTGTTCGCGCTGGCGCTGTTTGCCTTCTACGCGCTGGAACGCATCATCGTGCCCAATCTGCCGGTATGGTAGTCCGGCGAGCACAGGAGATGTGACGATGACCGACCTGTCGAGGCTGCAACCGGGGCTGACCGGCGAGGCAACTGTGACCGTGACCGAAGGGCTGACCGCGATCGCATTCGGGACCGGGGGCGTCCGCGTCTGGTCGTCGGCGGGGCTGGTTGCGCTGCTGGAAGCTGCCGCTGTCGCGGCGCTGGATGGCGCGCTGGCGCCCGGCCAGACGACCGTCGGGGTGCGGCTGGACGTGCGTCACACCGCCGCGACGCCGGTCGGGATGACCGTCACGGCGCGCGCCACGCTCCAAGAGATTGACGGGCGGCGGCTGGTGTTCGCGGTCGAAGCGCACGACGAGGTCGAGCCGGTCGGCGCGGGCGTGCATGAGCGCTTCGTCGTGGACGCGGCGCGCTTCGAGGCGCGAGCGGCTGCCAAGCTGCCTTGAGCGCGAAGGTCAGGGCAGGCCGTTTTCGTTCCTGAGGTGCGTGTCGAAGAACGCGATGGTGTTCTCGATGAACTGCCGATCGCCCTCACCGACGAAAGTATGCGGCTGGCCGGGGTAGGACCGGCACTCGGCCGTTTTTCCCAGCGCCAGCAGGCGCTCGCACAACTCCGACGACCACACGGGCGGGACCAGCTCGTCCGCCGCGCCGTGATGCACGCTGACCGCCGCCTCGATCCGGTCGAGGAAGTGAATCGGCGAGATGCGCAGCAGCGCCTCGTCCGGGACGCTCAGCTCCGCCAGGCCGCGCTGTCGCCCTGACCAGCCGTTGATCGCCTCGAAGTTGCGCCGCTCGTCGCCGCTCATGGCCGCGTAAAGCACCGCCGCCCGCACATCGCGGCTGACCGTCAGCGCCCGCAGCGAGATTCCGCCGCCCATGCTGTGCCCCCACAGCCCGATCTTCGCCGGATCGGCCAGGGCCAGCGGGCCGGACTGCCCGCCAGTGTCGCGTACAATCGCGATCAGGTTCAGCACGTCGATTGCCATGCCGACGCGCAGCAGGTTCGGCCCGTCGTCAGAAGGCCGGTAGCCGCGCAGGTTCGGATGCAGCACGAGATACCCGGCCCGCGCCAGCGCGTCAGCATAGCGCGTGGTGTAGTCGATTGTGTAGTACACCGCCGGGTCGATGTAGCCGTGCAGCGCGATGATCACCGGAAAGGGGCCGGACCCCTGCGGCACGTTGACAAAGCCGTAGATCGTCAGGCCGTCGCTGGGGTACGAGAACAGGAAGCGGTTGAAGGCGGCGGTGCTTTCCATCACTTCGTGGAGCGTGATCACGCCGCCGCCATAGCTCCGCGCGCTGAGAAAGTCGATGGTGTAATCGGTATAGGGATCGGTGACGATCGGCGTAGGGGTCTGCTGGGCGAGCGT
>JADLHR010000241.1 GCA_020848665.1 Anaerolineae bacterium | reverse complement strand
TGAGCCGGGATCGCGGCGCGCCGGACCGCTCAGGATGGCTCACCCAACGAGATCTGTCGCTCGTAATTAAGGAACACATGACGCTCGATTTTGGCTCATTCCGTGCTGTCGTGCTCGATATGGACGGCGTCCTGTGGCGTGGCAGCCAGTCGCTACCGGGGGTCGAGGAGTTCTTCGCCTTCTTGCAGGCGCGGGCGCTGCCCTACGCGCTGGCGACCAATAACAGCACCACGACGGTCGAGGCGTATGTCGCGCGGCTGGCCCAGGCCGGAGTGCCCGCCGAACCGGCGCAGGTCCTCACCTCGGCGGTCGCAACGGCGGAATACATCAGCCGCCGCTATCCTGCCGGGACGCCGCTTTACATCGTCGGCGAGGCTGGCTTGCAGCAGGCGCTGGACGGCAAGGGTTTTCCCATCGACGCGGAGACGGCGCGGGTGGTGGTTGCCGGGCTGGACCGGCAGCTAACCTACGACAAGGTCCGGATCGCGGCAGCGCGCATCCGCGCCGGAGCAGACTTTGTCGGCACGAACCCGGACCGCACCTTCCCGGTGCCAGAGGGGCTGGTGCCCGGCGCAGGCACAGTCCTCGCTGCGATCACGGCGGCGACGGATGTCTCGCCGGTTGTTATCGGCAAGCCGGAGCCAGCGATGTTCGAAGTCGCGGTGGATCGCCTCGGCGCAACGCCGGAGACTACTCTGATGATCGGTGACCGGCTCGATACTGATATTCTGGGCGCGCAGCGCGCCGGGCTGCGCGCCGCGCTGGTGCTGACCGGGATCGCGACTGCCGCCGAGGCGCAGGCGGGCAGCATCCGCGCTGACGCGGTATTCGACGACCTGTGCGCGCTGCGCACAGCCTGGGAGCAGAGCAGCAACTCGCGATGAGCATCGGGCGCATGGTTAAGCGCCCGCGCTGACCTCTCTGCAGCACGCTCGTTGACGACCTGCAAGCCATCGCCTGAGGAGTGGAGCGATCATCATGCGAAAAGTACCCTCATCCCCCCGTGTTGCGCTCATTCTGCTGGTCGCTGCTGTCGTCGCGGCGTTGTCGGGCGGCGCGGCGTTCCAGGCACTCGCCCAGGGCAGCGCGCCGACACAGACCCCCTACCCGACTCAGACGCCGTATCCGACCAGCACGCCGTATCCAACGCCAACGGATGAAGCCGAGACAGCCGGCGCGACCGGCGCGGAATGGACGCTGGCGGACGACGAGTTCACCAGCCTCTACCCGGCCGGCTTCCGCTTCAGCGCGCAGATCGCCAGCAGCGCGGGCGATGTGACGCGCGCTCGCGTCGTCTGGTCACACGCGCCAGGCACGCAGCGCAGCCGCCCGGCGCGCTACGATGCCGCCGCCGACCGCTGGGTCGCGTCCTGGGAAGCCAGCGGCGGGGACGCGGTTCCGCCCTGGCTCGGCGTGATCTACACCTGGCAGGCGACCGATACCGCAGGCAACAGCTTTCTGTCCGAGCCGGTGAGCGTGGAATACACCGACTCCACCCGCGAATGGACCCGCACCGAGGGTGAGGAGATCATCGTCTTCACCGAGAGCCTGCCCGAAGAAGTCGGCCAGATGGTGGTCGATGCGATGGACCAGCAGCGCGAGCTGTTCCGCGAAGCGTGGGGCAGCCTGCTCTCGTACAAGCCGCGCGCCATCCTCTTTGGCGACAACGAAGCCTGGGTCGAGTGGCAGATCGGCGAAGTCAATCCGCGCGTGCTCGGCACGACCGTCTCGGACTGGGGCGCGACCGTCCAGCGCGTCAGCGGCAACGACTACCGCGACCTGGCGTATGGCACCGTCCCGCATGAGGTCGCGCACATCTACCAGGACGAGTTCGTCGGCTTCCTGCCGGTGAGCTGGTTCAACGAGGGCGACGCGACCTTCTTCGAGGCCAACCAGCAGTACGATTACCTGACCCGCGTGCGCGGTATCGCGGCCAGCGGGCGCCTGCCCACCCTGCTCGACGGCTCCGGTCCCTCGATCCGGGGTATCAACGCGCGCGACGGCTACGACATCGGCTACACTTTCTGGCTGTGGCTGACCGACACCTACGGCGTCGAGGCGCACCGCGAGGTCATGCAGCTGATTCGCGGCGGCGTGGCGCGCAACGCCGCGCTGGAGCAGGTCACCGGCCTCAGCGCGAACGAAATCGAGACGCGCTGGCGCGTGTGGCTGGGCGCGTCGGAAGTCGCGCCGACGCTTTTCCCGACGCCGACGATGTTCACCTTCCCGACTGTCACGCCGTTCGGGCGCTAGCTTATCCCGCTCCGCTGTGTTTTTCGCGCGTCCCGGCGAGACCTCACCGGGACGCGCGTTTTTCTCTGCGGATGACAGCGCGCCGAGATGGTGCTAGGATTCAGGCGCGCGAACGCTGGAGAAGGAACGGGCTGATGCGGAAGATCGAACGCGGGGCGGGCCGGGGTGCGCTGATTGCGCTGCTGGCGCTGATCGTGGGCGGGCTGCTGCTTGCGCCGCTGCGCGCCACCGCGCAGGATGACGCCGGGGCGATAACCTTCACGCGCGCGACGGTGGTCTTTCCGGCGGCGATCCAGTTCGTGATCGGCGTCGAGGCCGCGCCGGACGCGATCGCCCGCGCCACGCTGACCGTCTCGCAGGCGGGCGAGACGCTGCGCGTTTTCGAGATCGACGACATGCGCGCCGCCGTGCTGAACAGTGACGACGCCTTCGCCGAACTGGTCATCACCTGGACGCTGGACGCGCCGCCTTACCCGCGCCTGTTCGCGCCGCTCGATTACGCGTGGACGGTTGAGACGGACAGCGGGGCGCGTTCGTCCGCCAGCGCTGCGCTCGACTACGCCGATCCGCGCTTCACCTGGCAGGTCGCTGGCGCGCCGCCGCTGACGCTGCGCTGGCACCACGCTCGCCTGAATGGCGCGGGGATTCGCGCCGAGCTGGAGCCGGTGCTGGACGCGCTGCGCGAGCAGACCGGTCAGGCGCCGGAGTTCGAGTTTGTGATCTATGATCCGGACGCGCCGCTCTGCCCGCCTGCGGACGCAGTCTCGCCCCTGAACGAGCAGGCGTTTGACTGTTCCGCCGCGCAGCACGCCCGCGCCTACGAGAACGCGGGTGCGATCTTCATGCAGCGCCCCTCGCTCGGCTTCAGCGAGCTGCGCGATCAGCTCGCGGCGCGCATGGCCCGCGAAACTTACACGCGGTGGTGGGACGAGGCTGGAGCAGACGTTCCGGCGTGGTTCGCGGCGGGGCTGGCGGCGCTCTACCGCCCGCGCGGTGACCTGGCCGCGCTGGAACTGGTGCGCGCCGCCCTGCGCGACGAGGCGCTGCTGCCCGATCAGGCGCTGGCGCGTGCGCTTCCGCCCGACGCCGCGCCTGCCGAGCGCGCCCTGTGGCAGGCGCAGAGCGCCGTGCTGGTGCGCTACCTGGCCGACCGCAGCGGCCCGGATGCGCCGTTTGAGGTCGCGCGCGCGCTGGCCGCAGGCGCGGCGTTCGACGCGGCGCTGGCCGCGCTGGACGACACGCTCCCGGCGGGGCTGTGGGACGGCTGGACACAGTGGGCCGCGTCCGATCAGGCCGGGCGTGCGGCGGCGCAGACGCTTTACCGGCCAGTGGCGGTAGCGCCAACTGCCACCCCCACGATCGCGCCAGGCGCGACATCGACCGCGACGCGCACGCCGGACCTACAGCCGAGCCGCACGCCGTCGCCCGCGCCGTCGCTCACGCCGACGCTGCTCGGCAACGTCGCGCCGCAGGTGATCGTCATGCAGGCGCCGCCAACGCAGCGTCTCGCGCCAACCAGCACGCCGCTGCCGCCGGGCAGCCTGCCGAGCGTCACGCCGCGCGCGGTATCCAGCCCGCCGGTTCCCGCCCGCGCCGAGGCGCCGCTGGACCGCGCCGCGACGCTGGGCGTCGTCCTGCTGGCGTCGGGCGGCGCGCTGCTGCTGATCGCGCTCGGCCTGCTGCTGCGGCGCTGAGGCTTATAACGTCCGCCGATGATTGAGGATGTCACGTGAAGAAACCGATCTACGATTTTTCGCTGGACGAACTGAGCGCGCTGCTCAGCGTGTGGGGCCTGCCGGGCTACCGCGTGCACCAGGTCTGGGAGTGGCTCTACGTCCGCAAGGCGACCGACTTCGCGGCGATGACCAGCCTGCCCGCCGATCTGCGCGCCCGCCTGGACGACGAGTTCTCCCTGGGGCAACTGGAGCCGGTCACGGAAATGCGGTCGAAAGATGGGCAGACGGTCAAGCGGCTGCTGCGCCTGCCAGACGGCCAGGTGATCGAGAGCGTCCTGATGGAGTACGACGATCAGCGCCGCACCGCCTGTATCAGCACGCAGGCGGGCTGCGCGATGGGCTGCGTCTTCTGCGCGACCGGGCAGATGGGCTTCGCCC
>JADLHR010000240.1 GCA_020848665.1 Anaerolineae bacterium | reverse complement strand
CCTTGCCGGTCTGTCCAACCTGGTGCTCGTAGGGAATCCACCCGGCATCAACCGCCGCGCGGCTGGCGCCAACTGCTGCGCCGAGGGCGTCAGCCAGCTCGCGCACCGGGCCGAAGCCTTCCGGCCCACCGACGCCGCGCCCGCCCGCGATGATGATCGTGGCGTCGGCGAGGCTGATCGCGCCGCCAACTTCCTCTGTCCCTTCGACCTTGGTCGCGATCGCGTCCTCGGCCAGCGCCGGAGCAACCGCAACCACTTCCCCACTGCGGCTGGTGTCCGGCTCGGACGCTGGGAAGGCGCGCGGGCGCAGCGTGGCGAACTGCGGACCCTCGCCTACGACCGCCTCGACGCTGAGCGCCTTGCCGCCAAACACCGGGCGCACGGCCTGGAGCTTACCGTCTTCCAGCGACAGCTCGGTGACATCGGTCAGCAGCCCGCCGCCGGCATCCGCCGCCACCCCGGCCAGCACCTCACGTCCGGAGATTGTCGCCGCTGCCAGCACGATCGCCGGCTGGCGCTCCCGCACGATCTGCGCCATCAGCGCGACATACGGCTCGAAGCGATAGTCCGCCAGGGTCGTATCGTCAGCCACCAGCGCGGTATCCGCGCCGCGCTGAATCGCGTCCTGCGCCGCGCCGCTGATCCCCTGTCCGAAGATCGCCGCGACAACCGGGCCGCCTCCGGCCAGCGCGCGCGCCGTGCCCAGGGCTTCCCACGAGGCGGCGGGCACCTGGCCCTGATGCTGCTCAATCCAGACCAGCACGCCCTGGCTCATAACACCTTCTCCTCGATCAGCTTATCGACCAGCCGGGCGGCTTTCTCCTGCGCGCTGGCGCCCTCGATGATCTCGACCGCGCCTTCACGCACCGGCAGCGGTTTGTACTGAACCTGCCTGACCTGCGGACGCGGCGGCGCATCCAGCCCCAGATCGCTTATGCCCCAGACCGGCATCTCGGCTTTGGCGGCCTTGCGGATACCGATGAAGGTCGGGTATTTCGGCTCGTTGATGTCCTTCACGACGCTGATCACCGCCGGGAGCTTGCTGCTGACAGTCTGCGTGCCGTGCTCGGTCAGGCGGTCCACGCGGATCGTCCTGGCGGCGAAGTCAACCGCTTCGATCCTGGCGACGTAGCCGAGCATCGTCCAGCCGAGCCTGCGTGCAACCTGGTAGATGTGCTGATCGGTGGCGATGTCGGCCAGCTCGCGGCCAAAGATCACCAGGTCCACGTCGCCCAGCTTGCGGATCGCGGCGGCGACGGCTTCTGCATACACCAGGCTGTCGGCCCTAGCCAGCGCGCTTTCCCAGACGCGAATCGCCTGGTCGCAGCCGATCGCCAGCCCGTGTTTCAGCGCCTCCTGGTGCTCCGGTCCGCCGACGGTCAGGACTGTCGCAGTCCCGCCGTGACTGCCCTTGAGCAGCACCGCCTCGGTGATGGCGTACTCGTCCCACGGGTTGACGACCAGGCTGTCGCCCCAGTCCACCGTCCCGTCATCCTTGACCGTGACGGCGGCGGCGGTGTCGGGCGTGTTCTTCGTGATCACGACGACATGCAAGGCTCAGACCTCCTTCAAGAGCAGCTAAGAGCAGCACAAGGCAGCGATTCACTCTTAGCTAAAGGCTAACTACTAACGGCTAATTGTTCATGCTAGTTCTGCCAGGCGTCCGCATCGTAGGCGGGCAGCTCGCAGCGCAGCGGGCGATCCTTGCGATAGCCGAGCGCGTAGTCTGCCTGGATCAACTGTTGGATCTCGCTGGCGCCTTCGTAGATAACCGCGCCCTTCGAGTTGCGCAGGTAACGCTCGACGTTGTACTCGTCGCTGAAACCATACGCGCCGTGCACCTGGACCGCCTCCAGCGCCGCCTTGACGCTCATATCGGTGGCGAACCACTTGGCGACGGCGGTCTCGCGCGTATTGCGCTCGCCGAGGTTTTTCAGCCATCCGGCGCGCAGGATCAGCAGCCGGGCCGCGTCGTACCACTGCTGCATATAGGCGATCTTCTGCTTGATCAACTGGTGATGGCCGATGGTCTGCCCGAAGGTCTTGCGCTCGTTGGCGTATTTAACGCTGTCTTCCAGGCAGGCGCGGATCAGCCCAACCGCGCCCGCGCCGACAGTGTAGCGCCCGTTGTCCAGGCAGCTCATGGCGATGTAGAAGCCCTCGCCCTCCTCGCCAATGCGGTTCTCAGCCGGAATCTCGACATCCTGCATAGCGACCCAGCCAGTCGAGCCAGCGCGCACGCCGAGCTTGCCGTGAATGTCGCCGGTGGTCACGCCCTTCATATCGCGCGTGATCATGAAAGCGGTGATCCCCTTGTGCGCTGGCTCGGCGCGCGGATCGGTCTTGGCGAAGACCAGGATGTTGTCCGCCTTGGTCGCCAGGCTGATCCACATCTTCTCGCCATTGAGGATATAGCGATCGCCCTCGCGCCGGGCGGTCGAGCGCAGGCTGACCGGGTCGCTGCCAGCGTCCGGCTCGGTCAGCGCGTAGGCCGCGATCTGCTCGCCGCGCGCCTGCGGAATCAGGAACCGCTGCTTCTGCTCCTCGGTGCCCCACTGCAACAGCGCCATGCTGTTCAGCCCCATGTGGACCGACATGATGACGCGCAGGCTGGTATCGACGCGCTCCAGTTCCTCGCAGACAAGCGCCAGCGTCAGATAGTCGAAGCCCTGCCCACCATAGCGCACCGGGATATTGATGCCAAGGATGCCCAGCTCGGCCATGCGCGGCAGAATGGCAGGGTTGACCTCCTGGCGGCGATCCCAATCCGCAAT
>JADLHR010000239.1 GCA_020848665.1 Anaerolineae bacterium | reverse complement strand
TACCAGAGCATCCTGATCCCGCTGTTCCAGTTCGTACAGGATGTCAACCTGGGGGGGTCACTGTGGGGGCTGGTGCTGGCGCACGTCGTCTACGGCCTGCCGATCACGACGCTGATCTTCCGCAACTATTACGTCGAAGTCCCAACCGATATGATCGAAGCCGGATCGATTGACGGGGCAGGCTTTTTCGGTATTTATCGCTGGATCGTGTTCCCGCTCTCGCTGCCTGGTTTCGTAGTCGTGATCATCTGGCAGTTCACGCAAATCTGGAACGAGTTTTTGTTCGCGGTGACGCTGACCAACGAGTCATCGCAGCCGATCACAGTCGCGCTGGCGCAGCTCGCGGGCGGCGAGGCGGTCAAGTGGAACCTGCCGATGGCCGGGGCGGTGCTGGCTGCGCTGCCGACGCTGGCGGTCTACATCTTCCTGGGCCGCTACTTCATTCGCGGGCTGATGGCTGGCTCGGTAAAGGGGTAGCGGAGGACAGCAGTTAGCCGTTGGCGGTTAGCGAAAGCGAAAAACGCAAAACCTCAAAACGCTGTGGGGGACGAGCTTGCTCGTCCCTTCGCTTCAAACCGCTGGCGCTTGTCCAGCCGCGCCGCTGCTACTCCTGGGCGGATTTGCGGCTGGTGGTTTTCTTGGCAGTCGTCTTCTTGGCGGCTGTCTTCTTGGTAGCTGCTTTCTTTCCGGTCGTCTTCCTGGCGGTTGACTTGGCGCTGCCTGGCTTGGTGCTGGCTGGCTTCTCGCCAGTGGACTTCTTGCCGCTCGACTTGCGCCTGGATGTAACGGGCTTGGCGGCCTTCTCCGCCAGCAGCGACAGCGCCTGCTCCAGCGTGATCTTGTTAACGTCCAGGTCTTTCGGCAGCGAGGCGTTGATCGCGCCGTGCTTGACGTAGGGGCCGTAGCGCCCTTCGTAGAGCGCGACTGGCTCGCTGTCGGCGGGATGCGCGCCGAGCGTGCGGAGCGCGGTTGCGGCGCGGCGGCCCGGCTTTTCTTCGGCCAGCAGCGCCAGCGCGCGGTCCAGCGAGATCGTCAGCACGTCGTCCTGGCGCAGCGAGCGGTACGTCCCCGCGTGGCGCACGAAGGGGCCATAGCGTCCGACGCCGGCCTCGACCTGCTCGCCCGTCTCCGGGTGCGCGCCGAGCGTGCGCGGCAGGCTCAGCCATTGAAGCGCCTGCTCCAGCGTGATCGTTTCCGGCCGGGCGTTCTTCGGCAGCGAGACGCGCTGCGGCTTGCGCTCGCTCGCGCTGCCGTTTCCGCTTTCGCCGTTGGCGCCATGCTGAACGTACGGCCCATAGCGGCCCACCAGCACAAAGATCGGCTCGCCCGTGTCGGGGTGATAGCCCAGCGGCTCCGGTCCTTCGCCCTTCTGGCGCAGAAGCTGCTCGGCCTCGCGGATGGTCAGATCGCCGGGCGAGAGGGTGTCTGGCAGCGAGACGCGCACCAGATCGCCATTCGTCTCCTGCTCCAGATAGGCTCCGTAGCGCCCGATCCGCACGCGCGCGTTAATCTTCTCAAGCTCCAGCGCGTGAATATCACGCGGGTTGATCGCCTGCTCTTTCTCCCGGACCTGCTGCTCCAGCCCCGCGTCACCGAGGAAGAAGGTCTGCAAGTAGGGCAGGCTTTCGGCGCTGCCCGTTGCGATTTCGTCGAGCGCCTGCTCCATCTGCGCGGTGAACTTGCTGTCCACCAGCTCCGGGAAGTGCTGTTCCATCAGGCTGTTGACCGAGAACGCGGTGAAAGTCGGGACAAGCTGCTTGCCGGACTTGATCACGTAGCCGCGATCCTCGATCGTGCTGATGATGGTGGCATAGGTGCTGGGGCGGCCAATGCCCTCGCTTTCGAGCGCCTTGACCAGCGTGGCGTCGGTGTATCGCTGTGGCGGGGTCGTTTCGTGGCGCTGCGGCTCCAGCGCGCGGCAGTCGAGCGCCTGGCCGGTCTTCAGCGGCGGCAGGATCATTTCCTGGTCGTCGAGCGCCGCCGCTGGGTCATCCGCGCCCTCGACATACGCGCGGAAGAAGCCGGGGAACAGCACGCGTCGCCCGGATGCGCGGAACTCCGCGTCGTCCACCGTGATCGTGACGGTGCTCAGGCGCAGGTGCGCGTCGGCCATCTGCGTGGCGATGGCGCGCTTCCAGATCAGGTCGTAGAGCGCGTACTCCTGCCCCTTGAGGCGCAGCTCCTCGGCGGTTGGCATCTTCTGCCCGGCCGGCCGGATCGCCTCGTGCGCTTCCTGGGCGCCTTTGCTGCGGGTGCGGTACTGGCGCGGCGTGGGGTGCAGATACTCCTCGCCGTACTTGTCGCGCACGCACTGGCGCAGCGCGGCCAGCGCCTGCTTCGAGAGGTGCACGGAGTCGGTGCGCATGTAGGTGATCAGACCCTGCTCGTACAGCCGCTGCGCGACGCTCATCGTCTGCTTGGCGGTCAGGCCGAGCTTGCGGTTAGCCTCCTGCTGAAGCGTCGAGGTGGTAAACGGCGGCGCAGGCGAGCGATCCTGGTCGCGCTCGCTGACCTCGCTCACGCGCCACTCACTCTGTTTCAACCGGGTGGCTAGCTCGCGGGCGCGCGCTTCGTCGAGCAGCACAACCTTGCGCCCTTTGGGAATCTGGCCCGTTTCGCTGTCGAAATCCTTACCAGTTGCGACCCGCACGCCGCCCAGCGTGATCAGCCCGGCGGTGAAGGTGTCCGGTCCGGCGGCGAGCGTCGCCTTGAGGTCCCAGTAGGCGCCCGATTTGAAGCGGCGGCGCTCCTGCTCGCGCAGGACCAGCAGCCGCACCGCCGCCGACTGCACACGCCCGGCAGACAGCCCCGGCGCGATCTTCTTCCACAGCAGCGGCGAGACGGTGTAGCCCACCAGCCGGTCGAGGATGCGGCGCGTCTCCTGCGCGGATACCAGCCTGTCGTCAATTGTGCGGCAGTGCTTCAGCGCGTCCACGATGGCCTCGCGCGTGATTTCGTGAAAAACCATGCGCTTGACCGGCACCTCCGGCCTGAGCACCTGAGTCAGATGCCACGCGATGCTCTCGCCCTCGCGGTCCTCATCGGTCGCCAGGATCACTTCGTCGGCGTTCTTAAGCGCCTCGCCCAGTTCTTTGACGATCTTCTTCTTGCTCTTGGGAACGACGTACAGCGGCTCGAAGCCTGCCTCGACGTTGACCCCCAGCCGCGCCCAGCCCTGTTCTTTCACCTTGCTCGGAATCTCGCTGGCCGACGCGGGCAGATCGCGCACGTGGCCCATGCTGGCCTCGACGCGGTAGCCGGCGGGCAGATAGCCGCTGATCGTGCGGGCTTTCGTCGGAGATTCAACGATGACTAGCTTGCTCACTGGCTCCATCCAT
>JADLHR010000238.1 GCA_020848665.1 Anaerolineae bacterium | reverse complement strand
GGTTGAGGTCAAGCTCGCGCAGGCGCACGCCCGGCTGGGCGAACTGCGCGCGGGTGACGCGATCTAGAGGCTGTTATGCGCTTCGAGGTCCGGTTTCCAGGCCATCCCCCCATCCTTCCGACCTGCGGCCGGCTTTCCTTCCCCCAGAACGAGGGAAGGAAAATAGCCGGACGGTCTCCCCTTCCCTCGTTCTGGGGGCAAGGGGCCGGGGGGATGGGGGGCTTTTCTCGGGCGCAAGTTCATAACATGCTCTAGGTCACCCGCCGTTCCACACGTTCCCCAACAACAAGCCCCGGCCTTAAGACCGGGGCTTGTTCGTGCTTGCGCGCTGTGGGCGGCTCAGCAGTTGGCTTCGCCGCCGCAGTCGGGCGGAACCTCTGGCGTGTCAGTCGCGGTCGGGCGCGGTGTCTCGGTAGGCACGGCAGTTGGCCTCGGCGTGTTGGTGTGCTCCGGCGTATCGGTTGGCGGTGGCGTATCGGTTGGCATGCGCGTCGGTTCCGGTGTATCCGTATCGCGCGGCGTGCTCGTGGGGCGTGGCGTGCTGGTCGGCCCTGGCGTCGGATAGGACGGCACCGGGTTTTCGCAGTAGAAGCTGATCGTGAAGGTCGTTGCGTTGAAGTCCGACCGGACATAGCCTTCCTGATCCAGCCGCTTGTTGGTGCCATCGAAGTCGATCCAGATATCGAGCGTGCGCCCTGGCTCGATCACGGGGCTGGTCAGCCACCCGCCGCCTCCCTGAGACGCGGTAGCAGGCGGCACGCTGGCGCTGCCGTCCCAGACGACGACCGCGCGCGAGTCGTGGGCGCTGGTGCCGCCCGCGCTGACAAAGTCAAGCGTGATTGCTTTGCGGCCCTCGCCATAGGTGTTCCAGTGGATCGAGAAGCCGGTCAGATAAGCTACCACGACATCGGTATTGGTGATCGAGTAGTGAACCACGCCGTTCGTCTCGAAGCCGACGAAGGTCGTGAGGTAGTTCGTGCAGATCGGGATTGGCGTGTTGGTCGGCGGCACGGTCGGCGGCGTCGGCGTTGGATAGCCGGTGATCTCGAAGACGCAGTCCTGGTTGACGCCGCCCCACTCGGTACCGAAGTAAATCCGCGTGCCGTCGAAGCTGCCGATCGTGTAGTAGTCATTCAGATCGGTGGGGCCATTCCTGAACTGGGCATAGAAGGTGACCGAAGTCCCGCCGCCATCCAGCCGCCGATCGTTAAAGGGCGAGGCGCCGTTCAGCCATTGTCCCTCGGTCGTGCCGCTCTGAACATCGGTCGGCGGGTTGTGGTCGTCTCCGGTCCAGAACGGCGAGCGACTTCCCAGTCTCATGCCCACCAGCGACATTTCCGAGAACAGCGTGTGCTTGCGCCACTGAACCGCGCCGCGCGTGATGAAGACCGGTGCGGCGTTGTCATTCTTCACTGTCATGCGCAGGAAGTTATCACGCAGTGACACCGAGGTCAGCGTGAGCAGCGCGCAGTCCGGCGCGAGCGTTGGCTCCGGCGTGTCTACCGGCGTATTGGTCAGGGTGGTGGTCGGGACCGATGTGTTGGTCGGCGTGTTCGTCGTGGTTGGGGTGTGGCTCGGCGTATAGGTTTGCGTCGGCGGGCGCGTCGGCGCGCCAAGCTGTGGCGGCAGGTTGACCAGCCGCGTCGAGCGGAACGATTCGTTGATCATCACGCGCCGCGCCTGAAGCTGGACGTAATCGACCAGGCCGAGCGGTGTGATCAGCGGGTGGTTGAAGAATACGACGATCTCGACCGCGTCACCGGGGCCGCCTGCGTCGTACTGGTTGAGCGTCGCGTCCGGCGCTTCGTTCAGGCGGCAGATGCGGTCGCTGCGGTCCGTGCTGGGGATGTAGCGCGGCGGTCGCTCGCCGGTGACCGGGTCGCTGTGATAGAGCGACGGGCGCGAGCTGCACATGTAGACATGAAACCAGCCGGGCTGATCCGATCCAACCGTTTCCGAGTTGATTTCGCCACTGGGGCCAACCAGTCCGGTGATTTGCTCGCCATCTTTCAGCGCCAGGCTCGCTGCGCCGATCCGCGCGCGGTCCACGATCGAGGGCATGCGCGCCAGGTCAGCTCGCAACCCCTGATCGTCTTCATCGTTGGGGTCACAGTCGTGCCCCCAGTGGTTATAGAACAGCGCGTCGTGTCCGGTGGTGCAAGGAACGAGGTTGTTGAGAATGTCCTCGCGGCGCAGCAGTGGATCAGTGGCGGCGCTGGTGTAGGTGATCGCCGATGCCACGATGTCCTCATCCCAGCGACCGGTGATCGCGTAGCGTGCGGCGGCGCGCGCCGCGTTCTGGAGCGTCACCCAGGCGTGAAAGATGCGTGCGAACTCGATCACGCCGAACATCAGCAGCAGCAGGATCGGCAGCGTCAGCGCGAACTCCGCCATCGTCTGACCGCGCCGGCTGCGCGCCGGGTCATGGGCTGGTGCTTGGCTCTGGTTCATAGGTCCCCCTTCGACGCATCCCGTTTGCATCGTCCAGGTCCGGGTTAGCGGGACAGCCGCGTGAACAGGCGCCCGGCGATTTCCTCAAATACGTCGCTCAGGGTGGCAAGGTCTTCGGCGAAATAGTACTGGCCGCACTGATCCCTGGGCGGCAGCGCGCCGGCTGCTGTTTCGCACGGTCCGCGCTCTCCCCAGGGTGGCGTCGTCGGATAGTCGCGCAGCGGGTAGTCGATCACGCCGTTATCCCGCAGGTCCTGTTCCAGGTTGTCGTCGATGAAGCCGTTATCCCCGGCGTCGGCGATGTAGCGCAGCAGCGGCGCGCCGGTCGGCTCGTTGATCACATCTTCGCCGAACGCGATGGCGTACATCGAGATAAAGTTGCCCGATACGTTGGGCGCGACCTCGATCAGCCCGGCGAAGTCCGCCATATCGCGCGCGTAGTCGTCGGCGTCATACTTGCCGCCCACGCCGCACTCCAGGTTGCCCGAGGCCGGGGTTCCGCTGTTGTAGTCCAGGCAGAAGTGGCGCGAGGCCGGGTCGTTGTCGTTGCAGATCGGCAGGACGCTGACGCCTGCCCCGGTGACGCGCTCGGTTTGCGCCGGGTTGTTGCTGTTGCATTCAGGGTAGACCCAGTCCTCATACGAGCACTGGCCGGGCAGGCAGCAGAAGGTCCACCACGGGCAATAGCCATACGAGCCATACTGCGGAGCGACTGTCTCGCCAACCGGGTCAGTGACGTTGGCCGCGCCGTCGCTCAACACGATCATGACCCATACTGCTTCACGCCGGATGTCCAGCGGGTTGGTCAGCGCGTCATTCGCCGCCAGGATGCCGCCACCGATGTTGGTGTTGCCGCATGGCGACCAGGCTTCGTACGAGTAAGCGCGCAGGTTCGGGTCCTTGTTGCCGATCGGGTTGGTGTAGAACAGGTCTTTGGCGGTCTTCAACTCGGCGCATACGTCGAATTTGCCGGTCGGGTTGACCATCACGCCGACATCGCGGTTGAGCGCGTTGATCGCGACTTCCTCGCTGCGCAGCAGCGGGCGCAGCGTCGTCGCGCCGCTGGTCGGCGCGATCACGTTCGCGGCGCGGTCAAACGTGACCAGCACCACGCGGTCGCCGCGCACAAAGTCCAGCCGCTTGATGAACAGGCGAGCGGCATCCTTCACGTCCTTGAACGGGTTACAGATCAGGGTCGAGGC
>JADLHR010000237.1 GCA_020848665.1 Anaerolineae bacterium | reverse complement strand
GCGATCGCGGCGTCGAGATCGCCGCTCACCCGCGTGTCGGAGACCTGCGAGTGCGTCAGCGACATCTGCGCCGGATCGGTCAGCATGGCGGCGTTGATCTCGTCCTGCGTGCCCAGCACCACATCCACATTGCGCAGCACAGAGCGGATCGCCACACCGAACGCGCGCGGGTCGTGCCACTGATCCGGGCGGAAATCAATGTCCAGCACGACCTTCGTACCGGACCACTGCGCCAGCTCTGCGGCGAAGATCGTCGCGCTGCGGCTAGGGTCCTTCGAGAGGTTAGTCCCGGCGAACTGCACAACCCGCGCGTCGCGCACCGGCGCAGCCAGCACGTCGTCAATCGTGATCTCGATGTCGGCGCAGTTGTCACGATAGTAGACCAGCGGGAACCTGTCCGGCGGCTCGATTCCGAGCAGAACCGCGCTGGTGCGGTGGCCCGGCTTGCGGACGATGAAGCGCGTCTCGACCTGCTCCTGCTCCAGAAAGTGCAGCAGAAAATCGCCGACTGGGTCCACGCCCAGGCCGGTCAGCAGCGCGGAGTTCAGCCCCAGCCGGCGCGCGCCGACGGAGATGTTGGTCGGCGAGCCGCCCACGTAAGCCGCGAAGCTGGTGATCTCGACAAACGGCGTGCCAACATCGTTCGAGTACAGATCGATGGAGCTGCGCCCGATGTTCAATAAATCGTATTGTTTCGTCACCGTTCCGCTCCTTCTTTCAGCGGCCAGCCGTCAACGATTAGCAGTTAGCCAGGAGAACAGCCTGGTGAGTCGTCCAGCTTTTCGGCGCGCCTGCGGCAGCCAACGGCAGAACTGTTTTGGCTGGTGCTAACCGCTAATCGTCAAATCGCTGACTGTTCGCTAGAGCATGTTATGAACTTGCGTCCGAGAGAACCCCCCCATCCCCCGGCCCCTTGCCCTCAAAATGAGGGAAGGGGAGTCCCTTCCGTTTTTTTTCCTTCCCTCGTTCTGGGGGAAGGAAAGCCGACCGCAGGTCGGAAGGATGGGGGATGGCCTGGAAACCAGACCGCGAAGTGCATAGCAGCCTCTAGAACTGGCGACTCCAATGGCGCGGCCAGCGCTCGATGACGACCTTCGTCTGGGTGTAGAACTCGACGCCATGCCGCGCCTGCGCGTGCAGATCGCCGAAGAAGCTCTCGCCCCACCCGCTGAACGGGAAGAACGCCATCGGCGCGGCAACGCCGATATTGATCCCGATGTTGCCCGCAAAGGCTTCGTTGCGGAAGCGCCGCGCCGTCTCGCCATCCGAGGTGAAGATGCAGGCCATGTTGCCATAGGCGCGCGCGTTTACCATCTGGATCGCGTCCTCAATCGTGGCCGCGTGCATCAGGCTAAGCACCGGGCCAAAAATCTCGGTCCGGGCGATCTCACCCTCTGGCGGGACATCGGTTAAAATCGTCGGAAACAGAAAATACCCATCCTCAAAGCCGTCCACCGCACGCTGGCGGCCATCAACCAGCACGCCCGCCCCTTCGCGCGCCCCCTGCTCGATCAACCCCTCGATCCGGCTCTTGCTCGCCGCGCTGATGACCGGCCCCATCTCGACGCCTTGATCCAGGCCGTAGCCCACCTTGCGGCTGGCCGCTACGTCCGCGATGCGCTCGGTGAAGGCGTCGCGCGCCTCGCCGACCGTGATCGCGACCGAAGCCGCCAGGCAGCGCTGGCCCGCACAGCCAAACGCGGAGTCCGCCATGATGCGCGTGGTCATATCCATCTCAGCGTCGGGCATGATCACGACCGGGTTCTTCGCCCCGCCCTGGCATTGAGCGCGCTTGCCATTTTCCGCTGCGCGGCGGTAGATGTAACGCGCGACGGTCGTCGAGCCGACAAAGCTGTACGCCCTAATCAGCGGGTGATCGAGCAGCGCGTCCACCGTCTCCTTGCCGCCATTAACCAGTTGCAGTACACCCGGTGGAAAGCCCGCCTGGTCGATCAGCTCGAACAGGCGCTCGCTCGCCATCGGCACGCGCTCGCTTGGCTTGAGGATGAAGCTGTTACCGGTCGCCACCGCGTAGGGCAGGAACCACAGCGGGATCATCGCCGGGAAGTTGAACGGCGTAATCGCCACCACCACGCCGAGCGGCTGGCGGAACATGTGCTCGTCGATTCCGCGCGCGATATCCTCGTTGTTATAGCCCTGCATCAGGATCGGAGCGCCGCAGGCGACTTCCACGTTCTCGATGCCGCGCCGGATCTCGCCCACGCTTTCGGCGTAGGTCTTGCCGCACTCGTTGGTCACAATCCGCGCCAGCTCGTCAAGATGCGCCTCAAGCAGCGCCTTGAGCCTGAACAACGGCTGGATGCGTTCGGCGACAGGCACACGGCGCCATTCCAGAAAAGCCGCGTGGCCCGCCTGCGCCGCCGCATCTACCTCGTTCGCCGGGGACAGCGCGACCTCGGCCAGAACCTGCGCCGTCGCGGGATTGTGGACATCAAGCCGGGGGACGGTTGGAGAAAATTGCCACTGACCATTGATGTAATTGCGAATCTGGTGCTCACTCATGAAGCTGCTCCATTATAATCATGGGTACAATCGTCCGTGCAGGCACCGGTATGTAAACGTTTTCCTGAGCCTATATCATTTCTCAGCCAGTGTCAAGCAAGGACCATCAGGCACAAAACGCTCGCGGGGGTCGCGCGTTCTGCGCGCAGCGCCCCCAGTCACATTTTATCAAAACTACAAGGAGTCAGTATGACCAGTCTCGGCAAATATCGCCACCTATCCCAGGCCAGCACTCCCGCCGGCCATTTCGCAATCCTCGCCATCGACCATCGCGGCAATCTGCGCGCCAGCCTGGATCGCCAGGCGTCCACCCCGCTGAGCAACGCGGAATTCGCCGCCTTCAAGCTGGACGTGATCGCGCATCTCGGCCCGGCATGCAGCGCGGTGCTGATCGATCCCGGCTTTGGACTCGGCCCGGCCGTCGCCAGCGGCGCGCTAAGTGGTCAGCAGGGCTTTCTCGCTCCAATCGAGGTCACCAATTATGAGGTGACGCCGGACCAGCGTGGCGTCACTTTCATCCCTGGCTGGACGGTCGAGAAGATCAAGCGCGCCGGGGGCGCGGGCGTCAAGCTGCTGCTGTTCTACCATCCCGCCGCGCCGGATGCCGCCGCCAAGCGCGAGGCCGTCGCCCAGATCGTCGAAGACTGCGCCCGCTGGGATATCCCCTTCTTCCTGGAGCCAATCATCTTTTCGCCCGACCCGGCGCGCGCGCTGACCAATGACGAGCGACGAGGGACGGTTGTGAGCAACGCGCGCGAGTTCAGCGCGATGGGCATCGACGTGCTGAAGACCGAGTTCCCGCTGGACGTAAAGCAGGAGCCGGACGAAGCCGCCTGGCGCGCCGCGCTGGACGAGCTAAACGCGGCGTGTGACGTGCCCTGGGCGCTGCTCAGCGCCGGCGTAGACTACGCAACTTTCGAGCGGCAGGCGGAGCTGGCCTGCGCCGCCGGGGCGAGTGGCGTGATCGTCGGGCGGGCGGTATGGGCCGAGGCTGCGGCGCTCTCCGGCGAGGCGCGGGCGGAGTTCCTGCGCACGACCGGGCCGCAGCGCATGGCGCGGTTGGCAGAGATCGTCGCCCGCCACGCGACCGACTGGCGCACAAAGCTCGCGCCGCCTGCGCACGATCCGCGCTGGTACGAGGCATATCCAGGCTTCGGCGTCTAGCCGGGGGGAGCGGTCGAGGCGCGGCGGACCAGCGTGGTTTCGAGCAGAACTGTCTGCGGCCCCGCGTCGCCGCCCGCCAACTGCTGGACCAGGATGCGCGCCGCCGCCTCGCCCATTGCGTAGATCGGCTGGGCAACCGTAGTCAGGGGCGGGATCAGAAACGAGACCAGCGGGATATCGTCGAACCCGACGAGCGAGAGATCGGCAGGCACGCGCAGGCCAAGCTGCGCCGCCGCGTGCAGCGCACCAACCGCCATAGAGTCAGTCAGCGCGAAGATCGCGGTCGGGCGCGG
>JADLHR010000236.1 GCA_020848665.1 Anaerolineae bacterium | reverse complement strand
CTCGGCGACGCTGATCGGCGCGCTGATCGCGCGGCGCGTCCCGGTGACGCTGCGCCCGATCCGCGCCTATCACAGCCTGCCGCTGATCGCAGCAGACGCAGTTGAAAGCGCCCAGCGCGTTCATATCTCATTCGGCAGCAGCGCGGTCGGCGAGCCGGGCACAGTCAGCGCGCTGGCTTCCGCCGAGATCGCGTACTTGCTCGCCGAGCGGCTGGCAATCAGCCCTTACCCACCACTGATCACGCTCAGTCAGGGGACGACGCTGCCGCTGGCGCAGGACACGCTGCGCCGCGCTTACGAGTTTCGCCGCCGGGCGGAGACGTTCCGCGCCACACGGGCGATCTGGTACCCGCAGGGGCGCCGCTCGCTGGCCTTTGCGGCGGGCGCTTCGGCTCACGCCGCCGACAGCGATGCGTTCAGCAGCGTGCTGCTGGGCCGCTTCGGGACCGAACTGGCCCTGTTCGGCGAGAGCGCGCTGCGCCACGATCAGAGCTTGATCGCGCACAGCGACAATCTGGGCGGCCAGGCGGTCGCCTATGCGCAGGCGGACTTCCCGCTGATCGGCGAGGAATTGTACGCCGGACCAGCCTACCTGACGCGCCGCCCGCTGCACCTCGGCACGGTGGTCGCGCTGGATGTGCTGCGCTGGACCGTGATCATGGCGATTCTGTTTACCGCGCTCCAGGCTGCCTTGTGACCCGGCCGGGCGCGCGCTCCACAAGCCGGGCAGCGGCGCTGCCAGCCGCCGGTCACACGAGACGCGCAGCAGGGGGAACTGTGTGAGACGCCATCGCTTGCTTAACCTTCTCGCTACCGCGACCGCGATGATCGCCGGGCTGGTGATGCTGATCGGCCTGCTGAGCGGCCCCGGCTCCGAAGCCCGCACGCTGGCTGCGCTGGCCGTGCAGCTAGTCGCGGTGACCGCCGCGATCGCGGTGCTGATCGGCATTCTCAACCTGCTCGCCGTTCACCTGGGGCGCTTCACCCACGCCGAGCGTGGCTGGCCGTACAGCGCGCTGATTCTGCTGGTGACAGCCGGCGTGATCGTGCTGCGCATCCTGGACCGCGCCGCGATCTGGTCTGGCGACCTGGAAGGTGAGCAGATCAGCCCGCGTGTCTTTGAGGCGGTCCAGGTCAGCATCGAGTCGGCGCTGGCGGGGCTGCTGGTCTTCTTTCTCGTCTTCGCCGGTTACCGCCTGATGCGGCGCGGCGTTAGCGTGTGGAACGTCCTGTTCACGTCGGCGGTCGTCGTCGCGCTGGTGGGCTGGATCCCGCTGGGCGACCTGGACGTGCTGCGCGACGTGCGCGAGTGGTTGGTGAGCGTGCCGGTCAGCGCGGGCGCACGCGGGATTCTGCTCGGCGTGGGGCTGGGCACTGTCACCGTTGGCGTGCGCGTCCTGCTCGGCCAGGACCGCTCACTGCGCGGCTAAACCGCCGCATTCCGAGGGGCAGAGAACCGTATGCCGGATGATCGCGATTTTTCTGACGACAGCCCGCCGCCCGATGAGGAGCAGGCGCGCACGCCCGGCGCGGGCAAGCGCGCGCCCTGGGAAGCGCAGCCCGGCACACGTCCCCTGGAGCCGCAGGACGCTGCCCTGACACCCTCGCCGTGGGAGTTGTATCCAGATGCCGGGCAGGAACCCGGCTCCGAAGCCGGGCCGCCGCCCGTCGCGGCTCCCTGGGACAGCGCGCCGGGCGCCGCGCCGGGGTCGCTGGACGCGCTGCGCCAGCAGGCCGGCGGATGGGAAAGCTGGGACGCCTCAGAGGCCGGGTCCGAACCAGCGCCCACCGGGCCGCCCGATGATGAATTCGCCTGGATGCGCGATTTCGGGATGGCTGCCGGTGACGAGTTGCCGCTTCCCGCCGAAGAAAGCGCTGCAGACGATGACCTGTCATGGCTGGGTGAAATCGAGCCGGGGCAGGAACCGCCGCTTGGCGGCACCTCCGAAGAGACACGCAAGGTAGACACCGACGAGCTGCCCTGGCTCGACGATGCCACCTTCCGGCGTATTCCGAGCATCGAGCCAGAAGACGAGTTCGCGCTCTCACCGGAAGATCAGGCCGCGCAGGCGGCCCGGCTCCCGGACGACGCGTTCTGGCTGGACGAGCCGTTTCCCGGCAAAGAGACGTCTGCCGGGCCAGCGGAGTCGATCCCCGATTGGTTGCGCCAGCAGTTCGAAGCCGAGCCAGACGCGCCCCAGGACAGCGCGAGCGCCCCGCCCCCGCCCGAAACGCCAGGCAGCATTCCAGGCGTGACGCGCCGCCTGCGCCCAACCGAGGCTGAGTCACCCGCTGCCGGACAGCCGCCTGCCGCGCCCCCGCCCAAAACTCCGGGGGGTATTCCGGGCGTGACACGCCGCTTGCAGTTGCCCGACACGCCGCCCCTCGCCGGACGGGAAAGCCCGCCCGACTGGCTGAGCGACGCCGATGAGGCGCTGGACGCCGTCGAGGCCGGTCACCCGGAGCCGCTGACCTTCGACGAATGGGAGAGCCAGCAGGAGGAGCGCGAGCGCGAAGCGCGCAAGACGCCCGAAGAGCGCCTGCTCGAAAGCGTGCCCGACTGGTTCAACCAGTTCGGCGACGAGCCGGCAGCCCCGCCCGCACCGTCCTCCGAGCCGCCGGCTGCAAAGGGCGCCGAGAAAAGCGCCGAGCCGGACTTCATGCCCGGCTGGCTGCTCGGCCTGGAGGAGCAGAACACCGAGGAAGCGCCGGACTGGTTCCAGCAGCTTGATTTCGCGGG